>NZ_JAXQNM010000009.1:0-14048 GCF_034427935.1 Chelativorans sp. M5D2P16
GAACCTGAATTGGCCATAAACGGCAATGTGGGGTGGATTGCGGACGTTCTCATGATCGATCGGGAATGGCGGTCAAGCGGACAGTTGCAGATCCGATAGCTACACCCGCGTAATAGGGCGTCATCGGCCGAGGTTCACCCCCTCGCACGTGCCTATGGTTCTGGACGTACCAAGAAAGGCCATTAGCCCTCGTCCTTCTTTTGTCAGTACTGCATTGTCTACATCGCCCGGAGTGACAGCGAGATGAACTGCCTCACTAAAGGTGATGATAATCTCACGACGGGGATTATCATCATAGTTGATCCATGTTCCCATTTCCTGAACGGTAGAGTACGACCCCGGTTCATAATCACCGAACAAAGTCGACACGTCCTCACCTTCGTCAATAGGAGGCCCCCCGAAGGAGACGGGCGTCGGCAAGGGTGACCGCTATGGGGTCCGAGTCGTCACCCAAGCCAATCAAACGAAGGCGCATTGGCGCGTTATCGAGAGCCTCACAAGTCTCTCCAACGCAGACTTTTGTGAAGTGACAATCTAAGCCATCAATCTTGGCCGCCGCGCTCGAAGTGACAGCCATGAGAGCGACAAGGCTTGCAATCCACGTCTCTATCGTGCCGGAGCGTAGCCCACGTTTAAGACTCCAGATCAGCATGGCTAGGCTCCTGTTTGGTGCGGGTCAGATGCTCTTTAGCGCTATCTTATTATGGGGTCCACGATGAACTGCTGCCACCGCCAACTGTAAACCATAGAAGCAGGTTGACTGTCGTTTGCGTGGCGCCTGTGCGACCGCTATAAAGCTTTCGAAGCCGTCATTCGGGCGGCGAAGCGCGAACGTCTGCAACGGGGTCGTCAGCCGAACGGCGGCTTGCTCAGTTTTTGGCCAGAACCGGACGGTCAGTAGACGGCCCCAAGGCGGCCGTGCGGTGGCGTCGACCTCCTGCCAGGCTGGGCGGCAACGTTCGTCATCCACAAAAATCCAGATCCGAAGTAGGATTCCCGCTTGTGAATGTCCGCGTCGATTGATTGCGGGTGCTCTGCTCGGCGAGTGGCGCCAATGACATCGCCGATGAGTGCAAGTCTCCTAGGTGGTGTGGACACTTATCTGATCCAAAGGATTGTGGCTGCGATTGTTACGACGGCGAGGTAGTTTCTGGCCGTTTTCTCGAAGCGTGTAGCGCCGCGCCGGAACTGCTTGAGCTTGGAGAAGCAGCATTCGATCAGATGTCGTTGGGCGTAGAGGTGCTTGTCCAGCGGGCGCTTTTGGGCGCGGGCCGGGTTGCTGGGGATCACGGCGACGGCGCCTTTGTCGGCGATGACGTGGCGCAGGCGATCACTGTCATAGGCGGTATCGGCCATGACGAAGTCGGCGGGCAGGCCCGCGATCAGGGCGTCGGCTTGCGGTGCGTCGCCTTTCTGGCCTGCCGTGAGGGCGAAGCGAACAGGACAACCCAGCCCGCGTACGCGCCGGCGGCGTGCTGATGGGCGCGGATGATCGTGGAATCGACAATCAGGAACTCGAAATCCGGATCATCCGACAGCGCGTCGAAGAGGCGCCACCAGATGCCCTTGTGGCTCCAGCGGCTGAAGCGGCGAAAGACGCTGTTCCATTCGCCGAACGCATCGGGAAGATCACGCCAGGGCGAACCCGTGCGCACGATCCACAACACCGCTTCCACGAACATGCGGTTGTCGCGGCCCGATGACCCGCGCGTGCGCTCATCACCGATGATGTGGGCCGACATCCGCTCCCACTGGTCATCGCTAAGGATCAGACGATCCAGAATTCCCATGGCTGCCTCCAAAAGGAAGCTTTGAATCTGATTTGCTCACCTTTGGGAATCCCAAGAGTCCACACTGCCTAGGAGCTGTCTAAGGTAATTGGAGGAGAGCCTGCATTGACCGCCTCAAGGAATTTTCGAAAGCGGCTTCTTCCAAAACAGCTCCGGCGCCATGACGATATGGCGGTCTATGAAGTTTTCGAAATGCACCACGGTGGAGCGGGAATCGGCCAGAACCACGGCATATTGCCCCGGCCCCTCATATCTTGGGACGCCGCCCGGGAAGGGGCCGGACCTGCTCGCGAGCGTGGGCGCAATGGTGTAGTGGTTGCCGGCAAAGGTGCAGAATGGGATGCCTCGCACCGTTCCCGACGTGTTCATGTGCACATGGCCGGAAACGACCTGGCGGACGTCTGGGTGCGTTTTCAGGATGTCGAGGAACGTGTCGCTGTCTTCAAGGATGATGAAGTCGGTCTGCACGTGGAACTGCGTGACGTTGTGATGCAGCACGACGATCACCGCCATGTCGTGCGCCTCCGCCAGCCTTGCGCGAAGCCAATCGTGCTGTTCGGGCTGCAGCACGCCGGCCCCGACACCCGGCTGAGAGGAATCGAGCACGATCACGCGATGCCCCTTCACATCGACGATGTGGTCGAGACATCCTGTTTCGTCGGCGCATTCGGCGCCGAACAGCTCCAGATAGGCCGGCCCTCGGTCGTGGTTTCCCAGTGTAGCATAGAGGGGCAGGCGTAACTTGGCGACGATCTTCTTGAAGCGCTCGTAGGCTGCCTGCTCGCCGCGATCGGCGATATCCCCGGCGATGACGCAGAAGTCGGCGTCGCCATGATGTTCGTTGACGTGATCGATTACCCGGCGAAGCCGGTCAGCCGTGTCCAGGCCGTGGCACAACTCGCCTTCGGGAACGAGGTGGAGATCCGCAAGGACAACAAATTTGAGCATGGAAGGCGCCCTCAGGTTGGAAACAAGATTTTCAGCCCTTCAGGCCCGTCATAGTAATGCCTCTGATGAAGTGCCGGCGTGCAAGCAGGAACGCGATCACCATGGGCGCGGTGACGACCGTCGCCGCGGCGAAGCCGGCCCCGTAGTCATTGTCGAAGGCCGAGCGGTACTGCATCATCGCGAGCGTCGCGGTCATCTTGTCCTGGGACTGGACGACGATCAGCGGCCAATAGAGGTCGTTCCAGTGGGCGACGAAGGAGAAGATAGAGAAGGCCGCGATGGCAGGCACTGCACTCGGCACGATGAGGCGCAGCACGATCTCTATTTCAGAAAACCCGTCGATCCGTGCCGCCTGGATGATGGAATCGGGGAAGGTCTTGAAGAACTGGCGGAAAAGAAAAATCGCGAAGACGGAGACCAAGAACGGAAACATCATCGCGAAGTATGTGTCCAGCAGATTGGTCTTGGCGAGGCCGATGAAGATTGGAATCGAGGTGACGTTGACGGGGATCGTTATGCCCGCAATGACGGCGCCGAACAGGATGCTGCGGCCACGAAACTTCAGCTTCGCCAAGGCATAGGCGGCGGGAATCGCCGTCAACAGTTGCATGATCAATATGCCGGCACAGACGATCAGGCTGTTCATCAGGAAGAACAGGTAGGGCTGCTCGAAGAGGACGACGTAGTAGTTGCGGAAGCCTGCAAATGTTTTCGGAATGATGGAGAAGTCGGCGTCGAAAACTTCGTCAGTGGGCTTCAGGCTCGAAGACACCAGCCACACGAAGGGAAAGACCATCACCCAGGCGCCGGCGAAAAGCATCAACGTGCCGAGCGCGCCGAAAACGGAAGTGGGGAGGATGCGTCCCAGCCCTTGTCTGCCGGCGTCGTATCTTGCGTCCGTGATATCAGCCATTGACCCGTCTCAATAGTGTACCTTGCGTTCGACGAAGAACGCCTGGAAGAGCGCGAAGATGAAGATGACGATCAGGAAGAACAGGGACAGCGCCGCTGAATAGCCGAGGTTGAAATATTCGAATCCTTCGAGGAAGGCGAGGTAGAGAAAGACCTCGCTGGCCCCGTTCGGCCCGCCTCGGGTCAACAGCGCAACGGGATCGAAAAGCTTGAAGGCGGTGATGGAACTGGTGACGGCGACGAACATCGCCGTCGGGCCCAGCATCGGCCAGGTGACCTTCAGGAACCGGTCGAGGGGATGATCGGCACCGTCCATCGTCGCCGCCTCGTAGAGGCCTTTCGGAATGGCGCTCAGTCCGGCCAGGAACAGCACCATGTTGAAGCCGACAATCGACCAGATGGATATGATCGCAAGCGATACCAGCACGAGCTGTTCACTGCCGAGGAAGTTGAACGGGCCGGCACCGATCGACTGCAGCAGATTGTTGATGATGCCCTGCCGGCTGTCCATCATCGCGGACCAGACCAGGGCCATCGCGGTGAGCGTGGAGGTCACCGGCAGGAAGTAGAGGACCTCGAGGATGGACTTGAACTGCTTGCGCTCCTGAAGAGCAATCGCAATGACGAGGCTGAGGCAAAACGAGGCTGGCAGGAAGATCGCGGCATAGATGAGGGTGTTGACCAATGCCCTGGCGAATTGCGCGTCGGAAAACATGCGTGCGTAGTTTTCCAGACCGACAAACTCGAAATAGTCGCTGACAAGGGTATAGTCGGTAAAGCTGACGAGAAGCACCAGGACGATCGGAACCGCGTAGATCACGAGGATCAGGAACGTGGCAGGAGCGACGAAGAAATAGCCCATCCACGCCTGGACATGGTGAAAGCCTGCGTGCGTGCGATCCATTTCGGGCTATGCCTCTTCCTTGACCCTCTGGCGCACTACGCCTGCCATGGCGAGCCGGCGTCCTTGCTCGTCGAACAGCAGGAGCCTTTCGGGATCGATCGAGACCTCGAGCCAGGCTGCCGTTCTCAGCGTGTCGTCATGGCCATAGGCGCTGCCCTTCTGCGCACGCACGCGGACGTCTTCCTCCGGGCAGAAGTCGAGGCGCCCATGAAGCAGCACCTCCGGTCCAAGGTCCTCGATCAGCCGCACCTCGAGCCTGGCTTGGAGGCCGTTTGCCTTTTCCCCGATCGAGGAAAGGCCCGGCACTCCTGAGACGGATATTGCCTCCGGACGGATCCCGACACGCAGCGCACCCGATTTGTGCCCGGCCGCGCGTATCGGCCAGACCGCCTCGCCAACTGCAATGCCATCGGCATGCGGTAGGCCGCGGAGAGTATTGATTTCCGGGCTGCCTATGAATTGCGCCACGTCGATGCTGTCCGGATCGGCGTAAAGCCGGTTGGGTGGGGCAAACTGCAAGATCCGGCCGTTCCGCATCAGCGCCACGCGGTCGGACATCGTCATCGCTTCCACCTGGTCATGCGTCACATAGACGAAGGTGAGCCCGGAACTGGCGTGCAGTTCGCTGATTTCCTTGCGCACCTGAACACGCAGCTTCGCATCGAGATTGGAAAGCGGCTCGTCCATCAGAAAGACCTGCGGGTCGCGGACCAGCGCGCGGCCGAGCGCCACGCGCTGTCTCTGCCCGCCCGAAAGCTGTGCCGGCCGCCGGTCGAGAAGATGCTCGATCTGGAGTTGGGCGGCGACGCGGCGGACATGCGCCTTGATTTCCGGCATTCTCTTGTGGTGAGCGGGAGCAAGGAAGCGGATCAGCGGCAGGCGCGCACGCATGGGCAGCCTGGCCATGACGAGCGGCATGGACATGTTTTCCGCAACCGTCATATGCGGGTAGAGCGCGTAATCCTGAAAGACCATCGCTATGTTGCGATGCTTGGGCGCTAGGGCATTGACCGCCCTGCCGCCGATCAGGATGTCGCCCGCATCCGGCGTCTCCAGCCTGGCGATGATGCGCAGCAGGGTGGACTTGCCGCAGCCGGAGTGCCCGACGAGCGAGACGAACTCGCCATCCTCCACATCGAGCGAAACGTCCCTGAGCACATGCGTGCTGCCGAACGACTTCTCTACGTTTTTGAGTGTGAGCCGAGCCATCGGGACCTCGCATCAATCCACCCGCGGGCGGTCGCTTCGACCGCCCGCGGGTTCGTTGCATCGGATCAGCGTTGCATCAGCTTTTCGGCGATCTCGACCATTTCGCGCGCACCGTCCTCAGGCGCTTTCCTACCGGTCATGACGGCGTGAATGACCTCGCGCTGTTCGCGCCAGATCTTCTCCGACTGCGTTCCGGGATAACCGCTCCACGGGCCCGCACGGTCATACTGGTTCGAGGGCGTGGCGTAATACGGTTCGGCGGCGTAATACCCGCCGAGACGATCCTCGGCGAGCGCGCCACGATTGGTGGGCAGGTAACCCGTGATCTTGGCCGCGAATTCCTGGCCTTCCGGTCCGGTGACGAACTTGATGTATTCCCAAGCGGCCGCGACCTTTTCGGGGTCCTTCGTGGTGATGAGCGCCGCGTTACCGCCCGACGGCAACAATCCCTCGGCATCGTTCCAGACCGCGAAGGTGGTTGTGCGCAGGTCGAAGAGTTCGCCCACCCGTTCCGCAGTGTTGCGCGCGCTGGCAGGGGACGTGGCGTAGATGCCCATCTTGCCCTCGGTAAACTGTGTCAGCTGGTCGCTCTGGCTGATGGCGGGATCGTAGACGCCTTCCTCGACGAGACGGCGCAAGAGCTTCATCGCTTCGACATGATAGTTGTTCTTGTCGAAGGCAACTTCATCGCCCGCCTCGTTGAGCATGCGACCGCCCTGCTGCAGGATCAGCGTCTGCCAGGGCCAGTCGTCGCCCCACTTGTCGGCGGCGTAGGAAAGGCTGGCGATATCGTCGCCCAATGCATCGATCTTCTTCGCAAGCTCGATGACACCATCCCAGGTGGTGGGGAAGTTGTCGGGATCGCCGCCGGCCTGCCTGACCAGATCGGCGTTGTAGTACCACTGGATGACTGACGCATTGAACGGCATTCCATACTGGATGCCGTCGACGCGCCCGAGATCGAGCATGCGCTCGGTATAGTTGGCTGCCTTCCAGCCATCCTCCTCTTTCACGATGAGTTCGTCGAGGTGGACGATCTGACTCCGCGCATCCAGGGCTCGGGCAAGCGAGGGAAGTTGATTGAAGGCCTGGAAAGCGCAATCGGGCAATGTGTTGGTAGCCGATGCGCGGAAGAGCTTCAGATGCGTGTCGGCGTAATCCTGTGATGGAGCGGCATATGCGACGATGTCGTCCTGCATCTCGTTGAACCTTTTCATCAGCGGTTCGTGCTGACGCGTGAGGTGGGCGGCAGTGGTCAGACAGGCGATCTCGACCTTTGCTTCCGCAAATCCGGCGCACGCCAGCACCATGGTCGTGGAGAGGGCCAAGCGTTTCAACATGTGTTGTCTCCCGAGAGGTAAGCACGCGGACAGCCATTCGCCGAGGTTTGTTACAGGCTTGTAACAGGCCGCCATGAGTGGCGGCTTTGCACCAAACGGTCACACCAAGCATCGGATTTGGCGGCGCAATGTCAGCGCCTGTGGATAGTCGACGCGGGGCCGCAGCATGCCCGCGCCGGCAAACGGTCGGCGCAGGTTCAGACGTGGAGCTGGACGCGATCCCCGCGCGCAATCGCCTCGGTAACCTCGATCGGCTTGCCGGTCAGGTCGACATTGAGCCCCTGAAGTTCGAATACCGGCTGCGACAAGGAAACGTCCAGGATGAGCGCTTCCGTGGGGGTCGGATGCCTGGTTTTGACGACCGTGTTCTCACGAAGATAGTCGTCGATGCCGGCAGTTGCGAAAGCCGTCGGCGTGTTGCCGGTTCTCCGAAACTCCTCGACCATGTTGGGGAAATGCTTCAGGTTGCAATAGTGCCTTCCGATCAGCGTCGGAATGCCGTCGACCGTGTGCAGGATCTCGCCGACGAAGATCGGGTGCCGTTTCGGAATGCCCAATCGACGTGCAACCGCGTCCGGCACCCGATTGCGTTGCGCGCTGCTGATGAGCTGGATTGTGACCGTGTGGCCGCTTTGCCGCATGTTGCTTCCAAAGCGGGTACGATGATTGATTCGATATTCGAGTTTGGGCCTCTGGACGAAGGCGCCTTTGCCCTGCCAGCTGATGATCAGCTGTTCATCGCGCAGGGCGGAAAGCGCGCGCCTTACCGCATGCCGCGAAGCCGAGTAGTGTCGGCTGAGTTCCGTCTGCGTCGGGAGGGCGCGCTGCAGTCCTACCTCGCCGCGCTCGATCCGCATCTTCAGATCCTTGAAAATGGCCCGCCAGTTCTCCGCTGACTGGTTCCCCGTCATCCCTTGATTCTCCACGCCGAATACTACCTCCAGAACCGCCTTTTTCGTCTTGGACACGGGTGTCGGCATTCAGATGACGGGTCTTCGTTTCAGCAATATGGCAGCTGCCATCTCATTGAGTCCCTCCATCCGCTTTGTCGACCGGGAAGTCCCTTGGCGTCAGCAGCGCCGAGGAATTGTAGCACCGAAGCTGATAGAGCTCTCCAATCTCGATACGAAAGGAGTGACCGCTCGATACGTCACCGCCCCATCGCAACTGTTCACTAAGCCTGTGGAACCGAGCACCCTCATCCACTTCCCGGTTTCCGGCAGTTCCCAGTCCGCTCCGCCCCCTCGAAATCTATGATTGGCCACCAGATCCAAGACGGGAGTTCGTCCTATGAGCGAGCGCGAGAACTCCAAATCGCACTACTAGTCGAGCTGTTCATGGGGTTCGCGCTGACGCCTGAATGGGGTCGCTCAGCTAAACGGCCGCTTGCTGCTACTTCACCCCGATAGCGGACCGACGGCTTCCGGCCCCTAAGCTGCCTGCCTGCATTGCGCCCCATCTTCGCCGTTGGATAACCGAATTCATGTTCCCGAAACCTGACGTTCAGTCACCCATCGCTTCCGCCTCGCGATTGCCCAAATCCCACTGATGATAAGGTCTCGCCTCATAGCCAACGTCGACCGTCGCGCGATCGAGGGTTCCGAGCTCGACAGCCGCCTCTAACCGCTACTGGATGAAGTTCCCTGGCAGGTCACGTCGAGCGTAGCGATGATGGGTGTTCCATCAGGTGCTTTCATCCTAAATTCTCCGAATTGATCGGGCGATTGTCTGATCTGCCGGCCAGTCAGCAAGTTCCTAGCCCTACAGGAAAGGGTGCTGCATGAGTTACGACGAACATGATGCTATGAGGGAAGAGTTCTATGATCGCATGGTCAAAGAGGTATTGTCTGATCACAAGGTCGATATCATTGGTGATTTCACTCTGGAGAGACTTCGATCGTACTATGAGCAGAATCCTGACCTCGAAATAAGGGCAGAAGTCGTTCTGGACGAGGCTGAGAAACTCTTGCAGGTGAGCCCAAGCGCCTCCTTGGTATTCTCGTTTGTCTCCTTGGAAATCACGATCCGAGACGTCCTTCTCAAACCAATTGCGTACGGCCTCGTCCACGACAAGAATTTCAGCGATGTTGTTGCCGAGCTCGTCGTTGGAAACAGGCACATCAAGAAGCTGCTGTTCCAAATTTTGGATGACGTCGGCCACGTTGGCCTAACTGCCCTGCGGAGAAGCAAGGAAGCGAAGAAAGACATCTGGGCAGAAAAGGAAGAGCTCCGGCAACGACGCGACGAAATAGTTCACCGCGGAGCCGAGGCGTCTGCGGAGGAAGCCGAGGTGGCTTTAGCGCTTGCGACGTTCTTCTTAAGGAGGCTGTATCCGAGTTTGCGTGATCGTATCTGTGGCTGGGATGAAAGGTTCGTAAGCGGATCTGCGGTCGGGACCACAATCACTCCTCCTCGCCCACCTCCTCAACCAGACGATAGTCGGTGAATTTTCCGTACAGCGTCATCGCAGGGGAAGGCTGAAGTTCGGAAGATCAGGGTCGTCGAGACCGGAGATGCCCTCGGGCAGGATATCGTCCAGGTGGCGAGCGTCGAGTTCCATCAGGGCCTCCTCCGGCGAGGAGGCCCTGATGTAGGCGGTCCCACAGATCTGAACGCCTATTCGGCAAAGGCGATTTCCCAATCGACTTCTCCTGTTTTTGCGAGGTGGCGAAGGACCTTGGCGGCTTGGCGGGGCCCGACGCTCCCACAATCCACGTCGAGCGTGGAGAAACGTTCGTTCATGGGCTCGAACAGGCTCAGCGCGGTGGCGCGGTCCAGGAGTTCAGCGACGAAGTCTTCGTAGGCGCCGCCGATACGATATAATCGCTTATCGTGCCGATTCTTCAAACTATTGGCCTCGGGGGGATGACGTGAAGCAGACGGTAATTTATCCAGCACTCAGTGCAATTCTCAGCGGATTGGTACTTAGTGCCATCGCGTTTTATCTTTTCACAAATCGCCCAGTTGACCTGACACAAGGGATGTCCATCAAACACTTTGGTACCGAGGTAAATGCATTAGCCATCAAGGATATTGTGAAGACATTCGCACCCGAAATCGATTTCGATGATATCGAATCGTCGAAATTATTCTATGAAAAGTTTGGTTATAGTAACGATGTCAATATTTCTATTTACAATATTGATAACCAGAGTGACAAAGTAATACCTAGCTTCAAGATCGCCCTGGGGAGATTTCACCGTGCATACTTGACGAATGACCAATCGTTCGATGTTCTTCGGTCCGGACGAAATGAGATCGACCAAAGGATACTGCCACGATCATCATTGGTACTTCTAGTATTTTCGATATACACGCCCATTTTCCCGCAAGAGCGCTTTTTGATCAACGGAAAGGAGGTGCCCGTTCTCTCTTTGTCAGGTCGCTTTGGCGGCAGTTTTTTGAGCGATAACTACTCATTCATTGAAGCCTACGCAATAACAATCGCGATAATTTTCACTATTGGATTAGGCGCAATTTTTATTTTATTGATGGCAGCGGCATTGTTCATTTTTACTATAAATAACCCGGAATATTTAGTGAAGACAGCTGATAATTGGCTTTTGGTAAGAAGCCTAACTATTATCAATTTAATCAGGTATGAAAACACGGATCGATTTGCGGCAATCGTAAGAAAGTCGGAAAAACTGTTTGCCAAGTGGAATAGGAGTGATGCGGATAAACAAGAAGAGGCAACTTGATTACCTTGGGACGGTGATTGACGCCATTTCTGGCGAAGCCTGCGATCGAGAGTAAGCGAAGAGGAATGTGCTGGGATGGGCGATCAAACCGGGGGGTGGATGACATGGAGCGATTTTTTCTGCTGAACTTGGAGAAACGATAGCTCTCGTTTAAGAATCGGAAGGCAGCAAAAGCGCGGATGGACCGGCTTCCCTGCGGCTAGGAAAGACCGAGTTTGGTACAAAAACGGGTTCTCATTACGGATGTCGACAATACCCTGCTCGATTGGCAGGAGCTGTGGTATCAGACGTTTTCAGCGATGATGGACAAGGTGCTCGAAATCTCGGGCGTCGATCCGGATACGCTCTACGCCGAAGCCAGCGTTATCCATCAGAAGTACGGCACCAGCGAGTATTCGCGCCTACTCGAGGAACTGCCCTCGCTGCAGATGCAGTATGGCGGCGATGTTCTGACGGTGATGGCGCCTGCGATCGATGCCTTTCGCGAAACCCGCCGCCGTGTGCTAGCTCTCTATCCAACCGTCGGCGAGACGCTCGCGACGCTGAAGGACAAAGGCGTCGTAATCGCCGCGTTCACCGAGTCCAAAGCCTTCTACACCAATTATCGCTTCCGCAAGCTCGGGCTCGATGGATTGGTCGATGTCCTTTATTCACCCGAGGACCACAGCATGCCGGAGGAGACGGTGGCGACGCGCTACTACGACGTCGACACTTACGCCTTCAAACACACCGTCCATCACTACACGCCCGAAGGCGAGGTGAAGCCTAACCCCGATATCCTGCTCGAGATCGTTCGCGATCTTGGCGTCTCGATCGATGAGGTCGTATATGTAGGCGACAATCCGCTGAAGGACGTCTTCATGGCGCAGCAGGCTGGCATCACCGACGTCCACGCCGCCTATGGCTCCAGCCAGCACAAGCCCGAATATGAGCTTTTGCGGAAAGTTACGCACTGGACGCCCGAGATGGTCGAGCGCGAGCGCACCGCGCTAAGGCCCGGCAGCGTCGTCGCAACCCATGTGCTGACCGAGAATTTCGCTCAGATCCTGCCGTTGTTCGAGGCGTCCTAATGGCCGACCCCGATTCCGTGCCGACAACACCGCCTGTGTCCCCCGCGCAACCATCGCTCGGGGCGGGGCAGGTCGAAATCTGGAAGAAAATCGTGGATGTGCAGCAGCACTTCAACGACCTCGAACTACGCATCCGCAACTTCGCACTGATCGTCACCGGCGCCTTCCTCGGTCTCGGCGGCTATGCGATCAAGGACGCTGGCATCGTCAAACTGCTCGGTTTTGAGGTGTCGATCGCCGGTTTGGTGGTGGTGTCGGCGATCTTCCCGCTGGCTGCCTTCTATTTCATGGACCGGCTCTGGTATCACCGCTTGCTCGACGGCTCGGTCGACGCCGGCATCGAGGCAGAAACCGCGCTCAAGGATCTTGGCTATAAGGTTGATCTTGGCTCGAAGATCAAGCAGCGCAGCCCGTTCAAACTGTGGCTCACCAAGAAAACAATGATCCACTCGGCGATGAAGATGGATCTCTTCTACGCGATCCTAGCCGGCTCGCTACTCCTGATCGCCGCCTTTCTCGGGTTCGGTATTCGGCCACAACCGGTGGCCGACAAGACGCAGCCCGCTGCAGCCGGCGCGCCGCCCGCGGGTGTGGCGACCAATGCCGCCAATACGAGTATGCAGGAGAAGCAGTTGCCGCGCGATATTCGCAGATAGAAGAGCACGGGTGGCCGCTTTTGGGGGCGGCCGAAATGCTCCGAACTTCCGGAATGAGGTCGGCAGCCGAACGGCCGCTTACTCAGTTTTTCGGCCAGAACCGGACAGGCATCAAACGGCCCCGGTCCTGACGGACGGGAAGCTTTCGTTCGTCGCAGCGAGTGTGTGCCATATTCCGCTCGGCAGAGACCAATTGCCGTGACCCATTCATCGACAAGGCGGGGCGTATTGCCTCGTGCTTATGTGGTGCGCCTGGTTGGTCCGGCTCGGGAATGCATGGTCATCGACCGTGCCGCTATGCCTCTCTAGCCAAGACAGGAGACTGGCACGCACGTCGGCAGTAAGCTCGAACTGTACCGGACGGCCTGTCTTCTGCTGAACGACAGTCGCCCGCGTCCGTATTTCTGGTCCTGCAACCAGATCGCCAATCTTGATCTTGACCAAGTCGCACCCGCGTAGCTTGCTGTCGATCGCCAGATCAAAAAGAGCACGATCACGCATACGTCCTTCGTGATCGAGGAAGAAGCGGATCGCCCAGATCTGTTTTTGTGTGAGGGGTCCCTTCGTGCCCACTTTCTTCCCAGCATTCCAGACAGCGCGACCACGAATGGCGGTGTCGTATTGAGAGTAACCCATATCATTTCTCCTTGACCTTAATTGGCCGAAAGAGAAACAGGCGACCGCCCAGCTACAGCTCGGGGGCCGAAAACTGCCAGTCCGCTACGCGGCCCAAGCCGGCATTGAAGAGAGTGAGAGAATATTGTCGTCCATCCCAAGTTTGATTTCTTCATCGGTCTTCGGCTTCGCGCGATAGAAACGCGTTCAGCCGCTCCAGCACGAGATCCGGGGCTTCGAGCTGGGGTAAGTGGCTGATGCCTGGCAGTGTTTCGAACGAAGCCTGCGGGACCAGCGCATGAAGTGCCTTGCCTCGCCCCAGATGATTTTGACCGGGCATCGAATATCCTCGAACATCGGCTCAACTTCGGCGGTGTACTTTTCGTCGGCTTGCGCGAATTGCCGGTAGAAGCTTCCTCGCCCCTCTTCGGAAAGCCAGGGCCCGACAAGCTCTCGAAATCTCCGGAATCGATGTCGTTGACAATCGCACCCTTGATGTAGGCGTCAACGACCGCCCGGTGGATATGCGGCGGCCCAGAAAGGCATCTACATGGCGACCGACATGATTGAAAAACTCCGATCCCCAAGGGCGCATCGCGACGACATTCATCAGAACACCCGTCGAGGTCGCAACCATGCAGCAAATGCGCCCGCAGTGTTGTCGCTCCACTCGATCTGCATGCCCTGCACGTCGCTGAACTGCTGAAGATTAAGCTGACGCAAAGCGAGCCGGCGAACGTGCTTTATGTCGATTCGCTGATCACCTTCTTCAGTATCCATCTTCTGCGCAATTGCACAGGCTTCAAGAAACGACCAGTCATGGCGAAGAGCGGGTTGTCCGGGCAAAATGCGCAGGATGCAGGAATACCTGGCCGAAAACTTTACCCGCAAACTGTCCGTCGG
>NZ_JAXQNM010000010.1:0-57626 GCF_034427935.1 Chelativorans sp. M5D2P16
TAGGCTCAGGACTCATTGATCAAAGCCAGAAGATGATCGTTGCGGCGATGCAGATTGCCGAAAAGAAGGTGTGGGCGCATCGGTCGTAGCGCGTGGCGATGCGCCGCCAGTCCTTGCGCTTGCCGAACATGTTCTCAATTCTGTGGCGCTGGCGGTAGAGCGCCTTGTCGTAGTCGAGCGGCTGCTTGCGGCTCTTGGTCGGCGGAATGCAGGGCTCGATGCCCCTGTCGGCGAGGGTTTGGCGAAACCAGTTGCTGTCGTAGCCCTTGTCGCCAATGAGGCTGGCAGCGGGCGGCAAGACGTCGACCATGAGCCTGGCGCCCTTGTGATCACTCATCTGGCCTTCGCTCAGAAGCAGGATAAGCGGACGGCCTTGTGCATCACAAATGGCATGCAGCTTGGAGTTCAGCCCGCCTTTTGTGCGCCCGATACGACGGGGAACATCCCCTTTTTAAGCAGGCTCGCCGCCGTGCGGTGGGCCTTCAGATGGGTGGCGTCGATCATGATGCGCTCAGGTTGTGGCCCTTGGCCGGCCAGCGCTGCGAAGATCCTGTCGAACACGCCGAGCCGGCTCCAGCGGATGAAGCGGTTGTAGAGCGTCTTGTGTGGGCCATACGCCTTGGGCGCATCCTTCCACTGCAGGCCGTTCTTGATCACGTAGACAATGCCGCTCACCACACGCCGGTCGACCACCCGCGGAACGCCATGCGACAACGGGAAGTACGGCGATATCCGCGCCATCTGCCGTTCGCTCAGCAAAAACAAATCACTCATCAGGGCCTCCTTATCAGAGACCGTGAATCACATCTCACATCAAATTAATAGGTCCTGAGCCTAGGTCTGGTTGCCGGGGCCAGCTTCAACCTTTGTCCGAACTCCTCCGGGGGATCCCGCCTCTGGCGGGATTGGCGAAGTCAAGGATGCCCATCAGCTCGCCGCGTAGTTCGGCATGTACCTCGCCGCGCCGTTACCAGGCGAAAGACCGACCTCGCCGATCAATGAACGTAATTCCTCGGCCGCCTGCCGGCCGCCGTCGGGGTCGTTGAGCGCCTCGGCGAATGCGGCAACCCTGGCCGCGTAGACACTGGCGATGTTGGGATGCACGTCCGGTATGTCGGCCGGCGCTTCCGCCAAGCGCGCGGGCGTCTAACCCGCTTCAGTTGCCCAGAAACTGCGAGAAGCGCTCCGCAAGTCGATCCCGTTCCGGATAGTCCCGGGGACGGATCGGCAACTTGATGACCTGTCCGGCCATGGCCTTTAGCCCGTGCTCGAACATTGGGCCGTCATTCATCGACAACAGCGCATCGCTGACATGGATTCGGTAGTCAGCATCGATGCCGATCAGATTGGCATCGAATGCCGCATGATGGATTTTGGACAATGGCAGACCGTTTGGCACGACCGACCGGCCGAATTCCTCGTCCTTGTCCGCGATAATGTGTGCGGCGTCCAGTAAACGCGGCTCTGGCAAACCGGTGACGGCGCAACGGTTGCCATAGGCGGCCAGAATTGACTCGCGGAATCGCGCCTGGTGCAGGCGCTGTCGCACCAAGCGCAATCCATAACGGCGCTCCGGGGCATCGGGCAGTGCCCAATTTTCGCTTGCCGCTGCAGGTGATCCAAAGGCAAGCCGCACCCTCAGTTCAGCGGCTGACCAGTCTGCAACGTACGTGGGCCAGATCAGCGTGTAGCGCTGCGGCGCAACCCCGAGGAAATAGAGAATAGGAACCTGTGCGTCTCGCGCCGCCTTGAGCCAGCGATTGTCTGCGGCGCCTGGATCATTGCCCATGAAGGCATAGTCGACGAGTTCCTCGCCCTGCTCGATCTGCTCATGCACGACGCGCTGATCATCATACCAAACGCGCGCACCGGTCCGTGGATAGACGGTTCGCACGCTTAAGAGGTGCTGCATGCGCGAGGGCTTGAAGATACCGCGCTGCGGATTGATCAAAGGAATCCGCTCGCTGTCAATGAAGAAGCCCGCTCGCAAGCCTTCAGACGTCACCACGCCGCCAGCCGCAAAGCGTTTGATGTGCGGCACGGCGGCCAATCGAATGCGTGCGTCCTCAGGACTTTCGGTCATACCAGCCGCCTCGACCATGCCAACCATGGAAGTGTCAGCGGCATAGTCATCCTAGATATCTGTTCTGCCGGTGCCATTCGAGAGCCGCGTTGGATGGCATAGCTTCCTGGTAGTGCGGTAGCCGCATCGGCGTCCCATGCAGATCATAATAGTGACGGCCATTATCGAAATCTGCCTTGAGCCGACGACTGACTTCGAAGCGCCTATCAGGCGCGATCGTCACATAGCCAAGGTCGAACAGGCGATGGATGTCCGTTCTCAGCAGCACGCCGTTGGACGGTGAGTGTCCGCCGCCGGCATCGTAAGCTTGAATATGCGCAGCATCGAGAATGGGCAGGGTTTTTTCGCCTGAGATTGCACAGCGCCGCCCATAGCTGTCCGTCACGCTGAGGCGGAATGCGCCTTGGCCAAGCCGTGGCTTGATAAGGGTAGGCCGCCCGTATCGTTCGCCAGACTCCGAAGCAATGGTGCCGGCCCCACTGGTCAGCCTGTCGGCGACGGCTTCCCAGAGATAGCGTCCGTCTCTTTCTTCGACACCGAAGCCCTTGCCGGTCACAATGTTGGGCGACCAGCTCTCTGGAACCGGAAGCCAGAAGTCTCTTGGCCAAAAGAAGGGCTGCGAGAGAATGCGACACCCGATGACTGGATCCTGCCGCTCATCCAAGATGGCGGGATCACGGCGGTAGTGTGCAATGCGCGCCCGCATTTCGGCTGGGCCGGCAACGCCATTTTTCAATCCAAATGCATCCCAAGCCAGCGAAAGCGGCACCAGAGAGGCATGGCCAAACACGCCGCCACCAACGATGAAATCGTTGGGTGCATGGAGTTTGAAAAGAAACAGCTCGCCAGGCTGCAGGGCCTTGAACGTCGTTGTTCCACTGGGTTGCCAGAAGTTCACCTCGTCGTGCGGCGCGGACGCGCCAAGCATGTCGAACCAAGCTTTGTCCGTGACTGCGACAAACAGACGAACCACAGTTCCCCCCTTTAGTCCGCTACGGCCTCCAATAAGGAGCGGCAATCGAAAGCTTATGCGGTGTGCTGCCCTGCATCCTTACTCGCCTTCCTCCACCGCTGCATCGCTCGCGAACTCTAGCGTCGATAGAAAGGCGAAGGTTCGCGATCTCCTCGTCACTGAGGTGAATCCGAATATCGACTCCGTCGCCCATCGCCGCAGTTGCTCATAGAAATTGGCACGCTGCGCATCATTCGCGAGAGAGCCGACGTATTCGTACAGGGGGTCTGTGTGCGCTCGAATCGCAGCTTTGCATGAGGTCATGCTGCCTCTGCTTCCTCCGCCGGTTCTTCGGCGGCATCTGCAGCGGGTTTTTCGATCAACTCGATCGCAAGCGGAATTCCGAATTGCGCAAGACGTTCAGCAGCGGTCTGCAGGCTAACCTTGCTGAAAAACGGGAGGCCCAGAGAGCCATCAGCATAAGGCTTGCGCATGATCCCGTAAATAACACCGTAGTCCTCACGCACGAGCTTGTCCGTGCTCTTCGGAAGATGCGCCTCGAATCCGCCGCCAAGCGAGCGGACCTTACTCCGGAGCTTCTTCCGGAACTCCGCATCGCTGACAAACGCTTCGGCGCTGACAACACCCTGCGACCAAAGATGGCTGATGGGACCGGACGAATGGCCGTCCTTCAGGTGAATGAACTTCTTGTTGTTGGAAAAGAAGTCGCAGGGCTCAATGTTGGCGTACCGGACGCCGTCGGGATTGATTTTTTCCTGGTCGAGCTTGAGTAGGTCAGGCCGGTTTGCAACCAGGTTCTCGATCAGTTCTTCTTCGTTCCTGCAGGTTGTCGCACCAATAAGGGTCACCTGCTCAATCTCATTGAAGAAATTGTCGATCCGGTCCTTGAACTTTTTCTCGACCAGATACCAGCTACCCGCGAACATGACATAGTGCCTGGCGTTCTGGTCCGCACCGACAGAAGTTTCGAACACGAAGCAGTCGTATACACGCCACTTTTCGGAAAACTCTTCCTCGCCGTCTCCCTTTGCTTTGATGCGGTGCTTTTCCTTGATCTCCGCAATGTCGCCTTCGAAATCACAACGCTGCAACTCTGACACATAATCGTCGATCGACAGGCTGTAAAACGTCGTGCCGTGACTGCCGAAGCCGTTGTAGTGGAGCTGACTGCCCTCGGTGTAGTTAACGATCTCGGGCGGTGCCATATGCAGGTCGGACTGGTTGCCGTCCCGCAATGCCTGCAACGCATCGAAAAGCTTGCCGTCGAGTTCCTCGACGACGTCCTTCTCAACAACCCTCTTCATGTTGTCGACCCACGCAAATTCCTTGCGGTAGTCGTCTTTCTGGTACGCATCCACGATTGCAGTGCACTTGGCCTGAAGGGTTCCGGCATCCACATCGCAGGTGATTGAAAGGCTATCCTTACCGGCAACGAAGCGTGCGAATGCCGTATTGGTCGGCGTACCGCCTGCAACCCGCGCAAGGTCGCGCAGCATATCGACCCCGAATTCCTGAAGATCGCTGTCCTTGCTGGCCTGGACCCGCTTCTGGAAGGTAACGGCGTCCGGCGTCGCCAGGTCGAGTGTCCGCAACCGGCTACGAGGCACCGTGTTCAAAGTCACTTTGAGACCGAACTGCCGCTCAAACACGTCATCATTGAGCGCTATATGGATGTGCCCGAAACAGATTGCAGCCATGCGGTCGCCGACGGGCACAAAAATCACAGCTCCTGCCCCGCCGGTGAAGATTCCTTCGGGAACTTCGCCAAAGCCTTCGGCGATGAAGGTGCGCCAGCCCGGCGGGTTTGAATAGATTTGTCCCACGAACACCCGTGCGCCTTCGATACCTTCCCATGGCTTTTCCTGAAGGGCACGTGCTGCACCTGGCGCAAAGGTTTCGGTAAAGGCGTTTTCGATGGTCCGGCCAATGCGCACCAAGCGGACATTCAGAGTTCGCATTGCCATTTTATCCCCCTGGGACTCATTCCCCCGTTAGAAGTTTCTGCATAAGGCGGTGCATTGGCACTCTAGCGCGGTGTCCTCAGACTTGAGCCGCTCCATCAGACACCGTTCTCGGCAAGCACCGCGCGGAGAGCTCGTTTCTCGGCCAGCGATGGGAACCGGCAACGGGATCAAACGGCGGATATTTCGGATTCGTAGCGCTATACATGCTCCCCCGAACACAAGATAACCTTGTAATGGAGTTACTTCTAGAGAAATATTTTTATGAGACACATATGCGTGATAACTAGCTGACCTGAATCAGGAGTGGGCGCATAAAGCAAGCAGTGGCGACCTTCCTTCGATGGCAGCATGCTGGGTATGAGGTGCTGGGCCGTTTAGTAAACGGCAGGCCCTTCCCGGGCTCGATGTTTGTGCCCTGGAATTAACGGGAGGACGGGACCCCTTGTGGACAATGGCCTCAATTCGCTAACCATCGGTTCCGTACATGCTAGAGATGCTACCGGGGCTCCTCAAAAATTCATAGGAAATCAAAGTGAGCGCCAGAAGTGATCAGCTAGCGGTCCTTCAGTACCTGCATTGACGCTTGGCTAGCGGAGACTGGCCCGCTGCCGGTTGGGCGCGGCAAACTGACAGCGCCCTTGAAACTCAGTTCCCCCTGAATACGCTTTGCTGGTAAGCGCCTGACTGCGGTATCAGCGAGCCAATGAGGTGGCAGAGTGGCGCGGTATGAATGCTGGAACGACATTCTTATCCTACCGGATGACCTGATTGCGTTCGCCTAGTCCGCCCCCATGCGTGATCTGGCGGCTAAGGTCGCACTGTCGGATGTCGGATTACGGAAGCTGCTGACACGCTGCGGTGTCGCAGCACCGCCGCAAGGCTATTGGAATAAGGTGCGTGCCGGAAAGCCGGTGCCGGTTCGCCCAAAGGCACCACCACGCCGACCGGGAGAGATTGGCCGGCTGCGGGTTGATACACGCTTTGCCAAGGTTCTAATCCCGGCACCGCCGCTATCCTCCGAAGGTCCCTTCGCCTCAGAACTGGTCCCGGAGAGCCTCGATGCGCTTTACGCGCAGGAGCTGAATGCGATCGGCCGTGCCTCTGTTCCGAAGACGCTCGACGCATCGCACAAGGGGCTGGTGCAGCTGCTCAAACAAGAGCAGCGGCGACGAGAGAAGGCTGCACAGAGCGATTGGCATTGGGACCAGCCCAAGTTCGACACACCGGTCGGGAAGCGGCGGCTTAGAATCCTGAACGGCCTGCTTCCAGCGTTGAGCAAGCGCGGTCATGATGGTGACGCCTACTGTCCGTCGTCAGGGATTTTTGGACAAAGAGCGATCAGATTTAAAGGAGGCTCTGGCCCATCAGGGTTGGCATATTAGGCGGCTGCCTTGCGATGGAGCAAGCGCCGCTGTTTGATGGTTTCGCGTTTGATCCTTTCTCTCTCCAGCATGATGGTGTGGCCGCGCCCGAAGTAGACGTCAGCCGGCGTGAGGTTGCCGAGGCTCTCGTGGTAGCGCCGATGGTTGTAGTGGTCGACGAAGGTGCCAATCTGTGCTTTGAGATCGCCCGGCAGGAAGTAGTTTTCGAGCAGGATGCGGTTCTTGAGCGTCTGATGCCAGCGCTCAATCTTGCCCTGGGTCTGGGGATGAGCCGGTGACCCGCGGGTGTGCTCCATGTTGTGATCCTGAAGCCAATCAGCCAGTTCGCCGGCGACGTAACACGGTCCATTATCGGACAGCAGCCGTGGCCGTTGCACCATCCTGGCTGTATCGCAGCCGGAGGCGGCCAACGCCATCGACAGCGTGTCGGTGACATCCTGCGCCTTCATGGTCGTGCACAGCTTCCAGGCGATGATGTAGCGCGAGAAGTCATCGAGGATGGTCGACAGGTAGAACCATCCCCAGCCGATGATCTTCAAATAGGTGAAGTCGGTTTGCCAGAGCTGGTTGGGTGCCGTCGTCTTGTCCTTGAACTCGTCGGCGGCCTTGATGACCACGAAGGCCGGGCTGGTGATCAGGTCGTGGGCCTTGAGCAGGCGGTAGACGGAGGATTCGGAGACGAAGTAGCCGCGCTCATCGGTGAAGGTCACCGCCAACTCGCGTGGCGACAGTTCCGGCCTGTTCAGGGCCAGTTCAATGATCTGATCGCGCATATCGTCGGCAATGCGGTTCCAGACCCGCTTTGGCTGGGGCTTACGATCTTCGAGCGCATCGACACCGCCGGTCAGGAACCGATCATACCAGTTGTTGAAAGTCGAACGGGGAATGCCGAGCTTCTCCAGTGTGCGCTTGACCGGCAGATGGGACTGTTCGACGAGCCGGATGATCTCCAGCTTCTCGGAGGCGGGGTATCTCATGTGTCGTTGCCCCCATCCGCGACCATGCTTTT
This sequence comes from Chelativorans sp. M5D2P16, assembly GCF_034427935.1. Lineage (NCBI taxonomy): Bacteria > Pseudomonadati > Pseudomonadota > Alphaproteobacteria > Hyphomicrobiales > Phyllobacteriaceae > Chelativorans > Chelativorans sp. M5D2P16. Next base: position 7,412 of record NZ_JAXQNM010000010.1, read on the forward strand.
TTTCAGAAGCCGCAACTCCAATGCCTGCTCCGCCACAACCTCTTTCAGGTCGTGAGCCTCGCGGCGCAAGTGCTTCACCTCATCGCTGGTGGCGGCGCGGGCCGTGTCCCCGGCCAGCCGCTTCTTGCCGGCTTCGAGAAACTCCTTCGACCAGGTGTAATAAAGGCTCTCAGCGATGCCCTCGCGTCGGCACAGCGCGGCAATGGTCTCTTCGCCGCGCAGGCCATCCAGCACAATGCGGATCTTCTCCTCGGCCGAATACTGCTTGCGGGTGGCCCGGCGGATGTCCTTGATGATTTTCTCCGATGGCGCTTTCCGTGCTCCGGAGTTCTGTCTCATCTTCGCTCCTTTGAAAGGCTACGATGAGCCAGAAATCCTCCCTTCTCAGTTAACGCCCATTTGTCCAACTAGTGCTGAAGCCGGACACTAGGGCGGTGGGCAGACGTGCAGCTTCGGAGCCCGCAACGGCGATTGCAGACGTTCAACCTGTTGGGATTGAGATCGCGAACGCGCCGCCCTGAGCGGCCGCCGAAGAACGGCACCGTAGCTGTGGTAACCGCGATATCGGTGCAGGTTCCAATAGGCGTTAGCATTCATCAAAATAAAGCTGTCTATAGTAGCCTCAACAAATGGCATCCGTACCTTTGCCGTGGTGAGGGGCAGGATCGTTCCTGAAGCGGATGTTGTCCGGTGCCATCGCACCACCCGATACAATGAAAGCGATGGCTTCGTTCTTCGTCCAGTGGAGCCATACGAGGCGTGATGTCGGGACGATCTCGACAAAGCCTGATGTCGGATTGGGCGTGGTCGCGACATAGACGGCGGCAAGTTCCTCGCGATCCTGCGTGGCCGGGAAGATGCGCGTGACGATACCGACCGCACGCATCTCCGGTGTCGGGAACTCGATCAGAACGACCCGCTGTCCACCCGGCGTGCCGTCGCCGCGAAGCGCATCAACGAGCGTCTGCGTGGCTCCATAGACGGTGCGCGCGAGCGGGATCGCATCGACCACTCTGTTCACGAGTTGCAGAAAGCGCCTTCCGATGACGGCGTTCGCGGCGCGGCCCAGAAAGGCGAGAAGCGCCAATGTGATCAGCACCGCGAGTGTCGACTGAAACCAGCCGGCGAGCAAAAGGTCCGCCAGTCCGCCCGAGGTCGGCCGCAGTGCCCGGGAGAGGGCGCCCACGATCGGCCGTCCGGTCTGGATCAGCAGATCCACCACGAACCAGACGACCCAGACGGTCACCCACAACGGCACGATCGTCAGGATGCCGGTAACGACGTGTCGGGTTATGGACTGCATGAGGTGCCTCTCGAAATCCGGCTCCCGCCGATTGTGTTTTGAAGGAAGTGGCTGCTCCCGTTGCGAATACCCTCAGAGCGGAAAGAACAGGTAGATGGCTGCGCAGGTGGCCGCGCCAACGATGATGTTCATCGGGATGCCGATCTTCAGGAAATCGGAGAAGCGATAATTGCCGGCGCCGTAGACGAGCGTGTTGGTCTGGTATCCGATCGGCGTGGCGAAGCTGGCGCTTGCCCCTAACATGACGGCGACGACGAATGGCCGGGGATCCATGCCCAACTGGTTTGCGAGCCCGATGGCCAGAGGCGTGATCAGTACTGCGACGGCGTTGTTGGTTACCACTTCGGTCAAGATCGACGTGAGCGCGTAAAGGGCGACAAGCGTCACAAAGGGAGGTAAGCCGGCAATCCATGGCGTGAGGCCATCCACGATGAGTTCGACGGCACCGGTGTTGGCAAGGCCTTGGCCAACAATCAGCATGGCGATGATCAGGATCAGGATCGAACCTTCAATCGAGCTCCAGGCCTCGTCGGCATCGATGCAACGCAGGAGGAGCATGGCCGCGACCGCGAGGATAGCCAATATTCCGATGTCCATAAGACCGAATGCGGCGATGACCACGACCGCCACAAGCGCCAGGACGGCAATGGGCGCCTTGCCGCGGCGGTAGGAACGACCGCTCGACCGGGTGACGGACACCAGGTCGGCATCTTCTGTCAACGCATCGAGATTGGCCGCCGGTCCTTCGAGCAGCAGCTTGTCCGCCGGCCGTAACTTTACATTTTCAAGGTCCGGGCCGGGCAGGTGGCGATGGCGATGGGCGCCAAGCACACGAATGCCATACCGGCGGCCCAGCGCCAGATCCACAAGGCGCCAGCCTGAGCTTGCGCGGTGGGGCGCGACAATGGCCTCCACCACCACGGCGTCCTGGGAGCGTTCCGTGCCGCGACGGAGCCCAACCCGGAGATCCGGTTTCTCGTTGAGGGTCAGGAGCTCGGACGTCCTTCCGTAGACAATCAGGGAATCGCCTTTCTTGAGCTTCCGTTTGCTGATCTCTGTGCGGATCATCTCGCCGCCGCTGCGCAGCGCCTGGATTCTGAGGCCAGGCCGATTGAAATCAGGGATCGCATTGATCTCCCTGCCCACATATTTTCCGTCTCCCCGGATCGTGACCTCGGACAGAAACTGTCCCTCGGCGCTTGATGCATCGTCGTCTGTGCCGCGATCGGGTAAGAGATAGCGCCCGAGCAGCAGCATGGTCATCGTCCCAGCGGCCGCCGCCACGAGACCGACCGGCGTGATCTCGAAGACCGTGAACGGCTGAAGGCCTGCCGACCGGGCAACACCGTCGACCAGAATGTTGGTCGAGGTGCCGATCAGCGTGCATGTGCCGCCCAGGATCGCCGCATAGGAAAGCGGAATGAGAAGCCGGGTCGCGGCGACGTCGAGCGATTTTGCCAGCCGCATCACGATCGGGATCAGGATGAGAACGACCGGCGTGTTGTTCATGAAGGCGGATGCGGTCACCGTCGCGGTGAGGAAGATCGCAATCGAAAAGACCGGTTGAACGAGAGCACGAGCAACGACGATGCCGGCGAGGCTTTCGAGCACGCCCGTCCTCACCAGCGCGCCGGAAAGGATGAACAGCGCCCCGATCGTGATCGGCGCGGAGTTCGAGAACGCGCCCATCGCATCCGCCGGCGTAACGAAACCGGACAGCAGAAACAGAGCCGCGCCGCCAACGGCGGTCACCTCCGGTGGGTAGCGCTCCAGAACGAAGCCGACGAGCAGAAGCAAAATGATCGCGAGGGCGATATAGGCTTCATATTCGGCAAACAGACTTGCCATGTGTCACCTATAATGCGGTTGCCGCGATCAACCAGATCGTGGCTCCTAGCCGAGCGTAATATGCGTTCAGGGGTGAGGAACTTCCGCCGCACCGCCACACAGCGATGAAAAGGAAGAGGTTCATCGGGAGCGAGGTGAAGAAGAGCAGAAGTGCTACGACGAGCGGCGCCTTCGAAGCCAGGAGCGCCACCGCGCCAAGCGCGGCTATCAGATTGATGAGGCTTCCGGCGAGCAGCATGTCGCGCCAGAAGACCGTCGACAGCGCTTCACCGCGCCATCGCGCCAGAACGAAGCCCTTCGCCGCCGCCGCGGATGGAACGCGGCTGGAAGGCACCTCGTCCTGTCTCATCGAGCGCGGATACTCAGATCCCTCAGGCATTGCCCCGGCCTTTCTTCAATCTTGTATTTCCGTGCTCGCTGGACACCGGGTTGATCTTGCCGGGTGCGTGCGTGCTGCCGCCATTCTGATCATTCGGCCGAATGGCCGCCTGGGTGGAGCTGGGAGAATCCTCGAACGCTGCCTCGACCGACTTGCGCGTCTCTTCGATCTCCAGTTCCCGTTCGGCCTCTCGGAGAGCCTGCTCGAACTGCCTGCGGTATTCGCCGCTCACGCGGTTGAAGGTCCGCATCATCGCTCCTGCCGACCGCATCGCCTTGGGCAGTTCCTTGGGCCCAAATACGATCAGGACCACCAGGACGATGACGAAGAGTTCAGTCCCGCCGATGCCGAACATCCAGGAAGACTCCCTTGAGGATCCGCGCCGCGCCCATCTTCAGTTCACACCTCCGTCGGCCGCGTCCTTGCCCCCGCAGCGGCTGCCGAGTCCTCCGGGCTGAGGGCTCCCGGCCTGAGCTTGAACAGGATCAGCAGCGGACCTGCGACAAAGACGGAGGAATAAGTCCCGACGAGGATGCCGAAGATCATGGCTACGGTGAACGACCGGATGACCTCGCCACCCCAGATCGAAAGCGCCACCAGTGCGAACAGGGTGGTCACGCCGGTCAGCACCGTGCGCGCCAGCGTCTGGTTCATCGATAGGTCGAGGAGGTCGGGGATCGGCATCTTCTTGAAGCGCCGAAGATTGTCCCGTACCCGGTCGTAGACGACTACCGTGTCGTTGATGGAGTAGCCGACGATGGTGAGGATGGCAGCAATCGAGGTCAGGTTGAACTCGATGCCGGCGACGACATAGAACCCGATCATCATGATGACGTCGTGGAAGGTCGAGATGATGGCGCCGAGCGCGAACTGCCACTCGAACCGGATCCAGATGTAGACGAGCATCGCCAGGAGCGAGGCAATGACGCCCACAGTGCCATTGAACGCAAGCTCCGAGGACACGGTCGGGCCGACGACCTCGACACGGCGGAACTCGTAGTCGTCCCCAAGCGCGTTCTTCACCTGCTCGATGGCGCCCTGCTCGGCAGCCTCGCCGCCCTGCTGGGCGCCGATGCGGATGAGCACGTCGCGCGGCAAGCCGAACTCCTGCACCTGCACGTCGCCGAGGTCGAGCACCGTCAGCCGATTGCGGATATCGCTGATATCGGCCTCCGGTCCCTTTGCCTGCACCTCGACGCTCGACCCGCCGCGGAAGTCGATGCCGTAGTTCATGTCCACCGTGGAGAACAGCGCAGCCGAGGCGATCGACAGCAGCAGGGAGAGTGCGAAGGCATATTTTCGGAATGCCATGAATGGTAGGCGCGTGTCGTCGGGCACCAGACGCACCACGCCATTCGGCATCGCTTTCGGTCGCTGCCGGCGCAGCCACGCGGCCACCAGCCAGCGTGTCAGCGTGAAGGCCGTGAACACGGTGGTGACGATGCCGATGGCAAGCGTGACAGCGAAACCCTTGATCGGCCCTGAACCGAGGAAAAACAGGATGACTGCGGCGATGAGCGTCGTGACGTTGGCGTCCACCACCGTCGCCAGCGCCTGCCGGAAGCCGGCGTCCATCGAAAGGACGATCGATCGTCCTTTCCGGCATTCTTCGCGGACGCGTTCGAAGATGATGACGTTCGAATCGACGGCCATGCCCATCGTCAGCACGATGCCAGCGATCCCGGGCAGTGTCAGCGTCGCCCCGAGGATGGAAAGCACGGCAATGATGAGCAGTACGTTTGCGATCAGCGCGATGTTCGCCAGCAGTCCGAGCCGGCCATAGGCAAACAGCATGAAGCCGAGGACGAGAAAGGCGGCGATCACCGCTGCGAACTGTCCTGCCTTGATCGAGTCCGCACCGAGGCTCGGGCCCACAGTGCGCTCCTCTATGATGGTGAGGTCGGCGGGCAGCGCGCCGGCTCGCAAGAGGACCGCGAGGTCGTTCGCACTCTGGACGGTGAAATTGCCCAGGATCTGGCCCGTACCGCCGAGGATCGGCTCCTGGATCTGCGGCGCGGAGATCACCTCGTTGTCGAGGACAATCGCGAACAGGCGCCCGACGTTGCTTTGTGTCGCCTGGCCGAAGCGGGTCGCGCCGCGATTGTCGAAGCGGAAGGAGACCACCGGCTCGTTGGTGCGCTGGTCGAAGGTCGCCTGCGCGTCGACCATGTTTTCGCCGGATACGATGATCCGGTTCTCGATCAGGTATGGAACCGGTGGATCGTCGGTCGAATACATCACCGTCGAGCCCGCAGGCGGGCGACCATCGATCGCCTCCTCGACGGGAATCGACTGATCGACCATCTGGAAGGTGAGCTTGGCGGTTCGGCCAAGGATGTCCTTGAGCCGCTGCGGATCCTGCAGGCCCGGCACCTGCACCAGAATGCGATCCGTACCCTGGCGCTGGATGATCGGCTCGGTCGTGCCGAGTTCGTTGACGCGCCGGCTCACCACCTCGATCGATTGCGTCAGCGCCGAGGCTATCCGGTAATCGAGACCCGCATCCGTCAGCGTGAAGCGCAGCAGTCCCGGCTCCGGCTCGGAGAGCTCCATCTCAGTCACCGAACCGCTGGTGAAAAGCCCGGTCGAGATCGGCCGTGCCAGGCTCTCGAGCGCTTTCTTTGCCGCCTCTATCTGCCCCTGGTCGCGGATACGCATCTGGACGTAGCGCCCGGTGCCGGTAAGACCGGTATAGCCGATCCGCGCATCACGCAGCGCGGCGCGAATCTCGTCCCGCGCCGATTCCAGGCGTTCGTCGGCCAGGTCCTGGCGGTCGAACTGCAGCAGGATATGCGAGCCGCCCTGCAGGTCGAGGCCGAGCGTCAGCTTCTGCCTGGGCAGCCAGTCTGGGAGGGAGGCAAGGGTTGAAGCAGGAAACAGGTTGGGGGCCGCGAAGAGCACGCCGGCCAAGACCGTCAACCAGATGAGGATGGTCTTCCACCGCGAAAAGTGCAGCATGTTCTCGTCCGTTCGGCCGATCGCTGCGGTCGGATTCCGCCCTGGATCGGCATTCTTATTCGCGGTCGGCTCGACACACCGGTGCCGAGCGACGCGCAACTTCGGAAGGAAAGGAATCAGGCGCCGCGATTACACGCGGCGAGGATCAGGGCCGATGGATCGGCGGGGCACGCGCGTGGAATGTGTGAGCCGGCGGCTGGTGCAGCCGAATGTCGGCCCATGCACAAAAAACCGCCCCCAAACCGCCTGCGAACCGTAGGCTCGAGTCAGAGACGATGACGACGGGCTTGCCGTCTCCTCCACCAGAATGAGCGAATGGGTCTGGCTTAAAACGGAATGCCTCTACACCAAGATGGCGCGAGACATCGCGGACGAGAATTGTCGGCTGTGCGGCAGGCTCAGCCGCCGCGATCGTATCCTCTCCTTCGGCGAAAGCCGGTCCGCTCTGGACGGCTCCCGCCGCCTGCACGGTCCAAATCAGGAAGAGGAACGAAGCAAGCAGCCGAAGGCCAGATCCGACGCTCAGTAGAACGTCGGGCCTTGCGCGATCCTGCCCTCGGCTTCCTTGTTTCATCTCACCAGACACGACCTTATCATGCACCGAAAATCGAGGCGCTGTCTTGCCTATTTGTCGTTCGCAAATCGCGGCTCACTCACTCTTAGCCGAGGTAACTGCACTTGCAGCGCAGATTGAGGCGCATCTTTGGCGTAGCCGAATGGTCAGCCATACAGGATCTCTTTGCGCGAGCGAGTCATTCTGGGCGCCATGTTTGCGAACGCTCTGGGGAACCTTTTCCTGCAGCATCTCGGGGCGGAGAGCAATCCGGCGGCTTGGGGGCCGAATCCGGTCTGTCCGGTCTGGGCATTGAGGACTAGTTAGCTGCCGTTCTGGTGCCGACCCCATTCCGGAAATTTGACGCGAGCCGGCAACCTCCCGAAACCCGACCACTTTACCGAGTTGTGTCCTCCACATAATCCATCATCGCTTTCTGGAGTCGAGAAAAGCCGACGCTTGTACCGCTCTCTCGGATGTCTCCATTATTCGCGTCTGCAAAAACAGCCTGTTCGGTAAAGGTCATTATGGTTTTGCCGTTTCGGCCCTCGAACTCGACGGTGACGAGCGAGGACGAAATGGGAATCCCGTCTGTCCTCATGGTATAGGCATAAACAATACGTTGGCGGGGGTGAACTTCAAGGAAGTGAGCCAACATACCCTGTTCAGTGCCGTCTGGCATTCGCCAGACCAAGCTTTCGTGCCCATCGACGCGGAAGTCGAAGAGATCCTGGATGATCGTCCAATCGGGATGGCAGCTGCTCCAGCGGCGCTTAAGCCGGTGGTCCGACCAGAAGCGAAAAGCGTGGGCGGGGCTGCCCGGGAGCTCACGCTCGATGACGAAGCTGCGGTGGTCGACATTGATACCCATCAGTGATCCTTCTCCTCGGGCACTTCGGCCATAACAGCCGCCAACCTATCGAAGGCAACATTCATTTCGCGCTGGCGCTGCTCTATCCAGTTGTTCATGGCACTGAAGGCATCGGGTCGCATGCGATAGGTGCGCACGCGGCCAATTTTATCGCTGATGACAATGCCCCCTTGCTCGAGCACCTGAAGGTGCTTGAGCACCGCTGGCAGTTGAACGTCGGCCGGGGCTGCCAACTCCTTCACCGAAGCTGGGACTTTGGAGAGCCGTTCGATGAAGCCGCGCCGGTAAGGGTCTGCCATGGCCTGGAAATAACGGTCGATGTTTTCTGAATCTGTCATTCTGCAGGCTCCAGAAAGCGTTTCGGCATGGCGTCGCGATAGGGGAATAATTTAAAGTAGGGCTGCGCCTCGACGAGTACACGCTGCACCGATGGCCGCGCCAGCAGGCGCTCGAAATAATCTCGCGATTGCGGCCTGCCTTCGCCAAGCGGATGAACGATCGACCCAAAGAATAGCGCTGGCAGCGCGGAACAATCCGCCATAGTAAAAGTCCCCCCTGTGATCCATCTGCGTCCATCAAGCTGCCCCTCGATCATGTCGTAGGCGGTCTCCAACGTCGCATGCGCTTCCGCAACGCCGTGGGGATCGGTAGCGCCTTCGGGGCGAATACGGTCGCTCACGATCTTTTGCATCGGCACACTGACATAAAGATCAAAAAAAGCGATCCCACAGGCGAACATCGAGCTGCTGTTCTGCCTCGTTCGGTATCAATTGGACCGGACCGGCATGATGCTGCTGCAGATACTCGGTTATGATGCTGGTTTCGGCGACCACCCTGTTTCCAATGCTGTCATGCAATACAGGGATCTTACCCACCGGCCAGCGCTCGATATGAGCAGCGGCGGACCCGGGGTTCGAGAAATCGACGAGGCTGGGCTCGAAGGGCGTGCCGTTCTCGTAGAGGCCGTAAGGACCTTGTGGCAGAAGGAAGCGAGTGGGTGGAGGTAGAGTGTAAGAGCCAGTGCCATCTCCATTTAGTTTCCAATGACGGAAACGATAAGCCACATCACATGCGAGTTCAATAAAAGTTTCCATAGCAGGAAACTGATGCGATTGAGATTGCGAGGCGTACACTTTTCTCTTGAGAGAAGTATTTTGGCGTGATAGTTGGCTTCCAGGAAAACCATTGGAACGCATGGAGACTGCGATGCGCGTTGTCATTTTGAATTTTCTATCACTCGACGGGGTCTATCAGGGCCCGGGGTCCCCGGATGAGGATCGGTCAGATGGCTTTGAGCGCGGCGGTTGGTTTGTGCCCTTCGTCGATGCGGCGCTTGAGAGCAGAGTGGAGGAATGGGCGGCCTCCGCGACCGGATTTCTATTCGGAAGACGAACCTATGAGGAGTTTTCGGCTGTTTGGCCCACGATAACCGATCCAGCCGATCGCAACGCCGCTCGGCTCAACTCTCTTCCAAAGTATGTGGCGGCCACCTCTCCTGTCGATACCACTTGGGGCCCAGCAACGGTCTTGGACCACGACGTTGGAGCCGCAGTCGCCGCTCTGAAACAGGATGGAAGCGGTGAACTTCAGGTGCACGGCAGCGGCCGACTGGGCCGGTCCCTCTTAGCCGCGAATCTCGTCGATGAACTGCGTATCGCGATCGCTCCTGTGATTGTGGGTCAAGGCCGAAAGCTCTTCGGTGACACGGAAGCGCCGTCAGGTTTCAAACTGCTTTCCGAGGATCGGACACCATCGGGCCTCATTATGTGCCGCCTCGAGAGCACCGGCGGTGGGGCGGCTGGCACCTATGTTCGGGGGCAGACCAATCTATCGGTTGCCGGCGCTGCAAGCGACTGAGGATCAAAAGAATGTCGTCAGCCGCCCAACAACATCCCGATGGTCTCAGCACGATCTTTCTGGCGCTCGCCGATCCGACCCGCCGTGCAGTCATTGCACGTCTTGGGCAAGGGCCGGCCAGCGTCAGCGAGCTCGCAAGTCCCTTCGATATGGGACTGCCTTCCTTCATGAAACACATCCGGTTCCTTGAAAATAGCGGGATGATCCGCACCACAAAGGTGGGACGAACCCGCTCTTGCGTGATCGACGGTCCCGGTCTTTCCAATGCCGAGCGATGGTTGGCCGAACAGCGGGCGATCTGGGAAGCACGAGCCGATCGCCTGGAGGCCTTTGTAATGCAGGAACATTCCGAGGAAGCCAACAATGCAGACCGTGACCACTGAACTCGATCTCGAAGTCTCGCGAATTATCAAAGCGCCGCGAGAACGCGTGTGGAACGCCTGGGTGGACCCGGAACGTCTGGCCCAATGGTGGATACCGCACCCCATGACCTGCCGCGTCGTCAGTCTGGAGGTTCAACCAGGAGGAGCGTTCGTCACCGAAATGAGTGAGAATGACGGGCCGTTCGTGCCGCACCTGTCAGCTTGCTTTCTCGATGTAATTTCCAGAGAGCGCATCGTCTACACGAACGCGCTGACCGGTGGCTGGCGGCCAGCGGCACATGGCTTTGTGACAGCAATCATCACCCTTTCCGACCACCCAGATGGCACGCAGTACCGCGCACAGGCCCTGCACAAAAGTCGTGCGGACCGTGAGAAACATGAAGAACTCGGGTTTCACGATGGCTGGGGCACGGTCGTTGCGCAACTGGCGGAACTCGTCGAAACGACTACCTGACGGTATTGGGCCAATCCTTTTGTTCTCATCGGCGCAAATAACCAGTCGTAGCATTGAACTTAAAGATCGGCTCACGTATCGCAACGGCGTTCGCTAGTCCCTCTACAGCGATCCTTATGGCAACGAGATCGGATTGGGGGCGTTCCGGCTCCCTCGGAATAGGAGTTTTGAGATAGCGTTGGCAGACTGGGGGCCCGGGATTTGCAGTCACCCGAACGTCTGGGTTCGCTGTGTCAAAGCCACCCGACCCCCCGCCATATGAATTGCGGCAGTCTGAGCGGACCGACAACTTTCAGATCGAAAACTCCGTTGAACGGTGAGAACGGGAGCGCGTTGCAGTCAAAGCGGGCCGGCCACCTGGATGGCCGCTTCCCAACTTCAGCGCCCAGAAGCGGACCTCGCCTTCCCACCAACGATGGACGAAGCAGTAATGTATGCCCCTAACCGAAGCGGTCACCCGCGATGCATCGGGTGACCGCTTCCATGTCAGATTTCAGTTCGCTCGGCCAAGAGCAGCGCATCCTCCACATCGACTCCGAGATATCGGACAGTGTTCTCGATCTTGGAATGGCCAAGCAGGATTTGAATGGCCCGCAGGTTTCCTGCCGCCTTGTAGATCATGCGGTATCTTCGTGGGGTCTTTGGGTATTTCGAACGTCAGCCAAATGTTCTGGATGCCGAAAGGAATAGCCGGTGCGTTCAGTCCAAACCGGGAATTTCTACGTCCTCCTGCAGCGTGTCGCGCAGATAGAGCTGGTTTACGGCAACGTACAGGACAACCGTGAGCGGCGTGGCTAGAAGGACGCCGAGGGGACCGAAGAGCACGCCCAGTGCGAGGAGTGCGAAGAGCGTCAGAACCGGCGGCAGGTCGACGGTGCGTCTCTGGACCAGCGGCATGATGACATTACTCTCGATCTGCTGGACGGCAAAGTAGAGCCCGATGACCCAGAAGACCGTGTTACCTCCCTCCGAAAGAGCAAGCAGGATCGCGGGCACAGCGCTCAGGATCGGCCCGACAATGGGCACGAACTCGGACAGGCCCGCCAGAAAGCCGAGCGCCAGCGCCGACGGCATGCCAATCAGGTAGAGGCCCAGCGTGGTCAAGGCGCCAACGATCGCCATCGAGACGAGTTGCCCGAGCAGCCAGAGCCGGAGCGCTCGTCCGGTATTGTCGAATGTATCCGACGCGTTGTCCCGGAGCCCCGGGGGAATAAGTCTGAGAATGCCCTGGCGGTACCGCCGAGGGCGTGCCGCGAGATAGATCCCCGCCACGAGGACAAGCACGAGGTTGGTCACAGCGCTGACGAGCACTGACGTGTAGCCGGCGACCTCCGAGGCCATGCTGCCACCGCCGGCAAACTGGCTCACGCGTTCCGCCAGACGCTCATAGAGGTCATCGACGCCGAACCTTTCGCCAAGGCGGGTGATCATCTCCGGAAGACGCTGAACCAGGCTGGAAGCTTCGGTCGCGATCTGCGTCCCAAGCAGAAAGAAGAAGGCGGCCATCAGGGCCGCTATAACCACGATCGACAGGACGAGCGACCATGGTGCCGTGACCGGTGTATGGTCCTCAAGCACCTTTGCGCCGCTGCGAAGTATCACGGCCGCCACAACGGCTCCGAAGAAAAGCAGAAGCACGTTTGAGAGCTGCCATACAATGAGCGCGCCGACGATGACGCCGCCCACGACAAGGCTCGTTCTTGCCGAAGCGGCTACCGTCGGCATGGATCGTTTCGCCGTCGTCTCAGCCATGACTTTGACTTTACTCCCATACCGGCGCCTGCAGGAATCGCCTCTACTCGCCGGCTTCTTCGTGCCCTTCCTCGATTGCTTCTTCCGCGGCCTCCAACTCGGAAGGCGCGGCCTCCGGCTGTTCACCAACGCTTGAGGCCGTGGAAACGTAGCAAAGCGAAACGAAAAAGGGGAAATGGTCCGATCCGACGTCCGGCAGGACCGCAATCGCGAGAAGGCGAAAGGCGTCCTCGAAGAAGACGTGGTCGAGCGGCCAGCGCAGCAGCGGCCAGTTCGCATTGAAGGTTGCATAGGGACCGCGGCCGATCCGGGGATCCAGCAGGCCGCTGGTCTCCTGAAGCAGGCGGTTTGTCTGCGACCAGGCGACATCGTTCAGGTCGCCGGCAACAATGGAGGACGCGGCTTCTTTTCTGACTTCCCGCCCAACGATCAGTAGCTCGGCATCCCGCTCTGCCGTGTCCTGGATAGGCGGGGGTTTGGGGTGCAGGCCGTAGAAATCGACGACCTCACCGGAAGGGAGACTGACGCCAGTCTTGATCGACGGGACGTCCTTCTCGACGAGGAAGCGGACCTCCGGCTCGACGAGTTCGAAGCGGGAGAACAGGTGGAAGCCGTACCCGTTATCCCGAGGGTGGGCCACGACATGCGGATAGATACCCTCCAGCGGTTCGAGCTGGCGGGCCCACCACCGGTCGGTCTCGACCAGCAGGAGAAGGTCTGGCGCAATACGCCTGACCAGGGCCAGAACGCGATCCGCATTCTTGTTTCCCGCCTTGACGTTGAGCGCCAGCAGTCGAAGGCGCGAATCCTCCTCGCAGCGTAATACCGCCTCGGCTTCTGTTGGATGGAACGGCGTGTAGGGCGCGACGCTGTAAGCTTGCCATCCCAGCGCCAGCGCGACGGGGCCAATAAAGGCTGCGGAGCGGCGGTCCCGAAGGGACATGACGAAAGGCGCCGCAAACAGCACCAGCAGCAGAACGGCAGCCACTTGAAGCCGAGGAAAGTCCCAGATCCTGATCCACCACTGGTTGCTGGGGACAAAGGGTGTTGCTGTCAGGACGACAGCGACACTGCCAACGGCAACTACTGCCAAACGCACCTTTCCAACCATCCGCGTCGGCTCTCCGCACATTCGGAACATCCGCCGCCTATCCTCGTTCAGTTTCGATCAAGCAAGAGGACAAGGCGATGAATTGGGATCAGATCAAAGGGCAGTGGACGCAATACAAAGGTAAGGCGAAACAGCAGTGGGGCAACCTAACGGACGACGACCTGGACCGGGCGGAGGGCAGTCGCGATCAGCTCGCCGGGCGGATTCAGGAGCGCTACGGCGTCGCAAAGGAAGAAGCCGAGCGTCAGGTCGACGAGTGGTCCCGCAACATCGGCTAATGAACTCGGTCTCCGCGTAGCCGCGGGGCCATGTGAACCGCGATCCTGTGCCGTCTTCATCGCAGCGTGGTCATGCCAGATGCGGAAGCCACCGGGGGGGGGCAAAACCACCCACGTCGGTGCCCTAGCCTCGATGAACGAATGGCAGCTTTCGGGATCAGGGGCAATCAACCGGAATGTCGACAATGGTGAAGGGTTTCGGGTGCCGGCAGGCGTACGAAAGCCTCTCATGCAGGAACCCGCGGGCCACAGTCGATGTCTATGGGGATTTCGATTTTCGGCTGATGTCGGCGATGGCGTGACCGTGTCCGGGAAGCGCCGCGATCGACGCGAGCGGAGCGCTCTGTGAAGTTTGCGCACGGCTTTGTGGGCTCGGCGTGCAGCCGGACCCAGCCCTTTCGGTGTTGATGATCACCATGTGCGCGTGCAGATCCGTTACCGGAGACTGAGCGCCAGCGGCTTGAAGCTTGAGCATGCCATGCCGGGTCATGGACGGTTCTCCGGGTTCGCCGTGGTTGTGTCCGGCGGTGCGCGCGGCTGCCTCCATCGTTCGAACACCTCGATGACGATCATGCGTCCGCCGCAGCACGGGCATGACGGGCGGAAGTCGTCCGGTTCGTCCTGGGCATCGTCATCGGGAGGTGGGGCAACGCAAAGCAGTTCGCGGGCCCGTGCGATGCTGGTCTTCCGGGCGGAGCCGGCGAGCAGGCCGTAATGGCGGATGCGATGGAAGCCGCGCGGCAGGACATGGAGCAGGAAGCGGCGGATGAACTCGTCGGCCGCGAGCGTCATGACCTGCTGCCGGTCGGCGCCGTCGCGGCGGTAGTCCTTGTAGCGGAAGGTGACGTGGCTTTGGTCGAAGGCGATCAGGCGGCTGTTCGAGATCGCGACCCGATGCGTGTATCGTGACAGGTAGGCGAGGACCGCCTCCGGCCCGGCGAACGGCGCCTTTGCGTAGACAACCCAGCGCTTCTTCCGGACGGGAGCAAGATGGCGCAGGAAGGCCCGCCGTTCGCTGAGGTGCGCCATCGATCCGAAGAAGGCGAGCCGCCCCGCCTCGTGCAGCGTGAGCAGCCGGTGAGGAACAGGCGTCGGAACAGTTTGCCGAGCACGCGCACCGGGAGGAGGAAGGCCGGGCGCGACGAGACCCAGCCCTTCCCATCGAGCGAGATGCCGCCGCCCGGCACGATCATGTGCACGTGCGGATGGTGGGTCATCGCCGATCCCCAGGTGTGGAGCACGGCGGTGATGCCGATGCGTGCGCCGAGATGCTTTGGATCCGCCGCGATCGTCAGCATCGTCTCCGACGCCGACTTGAACAACAGGTCGTAGATGAGCGCCTTGTTGTGAAAGGCAACGTCGGCGACCTCGGCGGGCAGCGTGAACACGACATGGAAGTAGCCAACCGGCAGCAGGTCGTCCTCCCGCTCGGCAAGCCATGTCCGCGCGGCCGCGCCCTGGCACTTCGGGCAGTGCCGGTTGCGGCAGGAGTTGTAGGCGATCCGCCAAAGACCGCAGTCCTCACAGGCCTCTACATGACCGCCAAGCGCTGCGGTGCGGCAGTGCTCGATCGCTGACATCACCTTGAGCTGCGCGAGACTCAGATGGCCGGCATGAGCGGCCCGGTAGGCGGGTCCGGCAGCGCGGAAGATGTCGGCGACCTCCAGGTGCGCGCGCACCGGCTCAGCCGGGTGGTGTCTTGCCTTCCATCAACGCCATCAGCTGATCGAGCGGCCCTGCGACCGCATGGATCGTCCGCGTCGAAACCTTGGTGTAGAGCGCGGTGGTATCGAGTTTGCTGTGTCCGAGCAGCACCTGGATGACGCGGATGTCGACATCCTGCTCGAGCAGGTGGGTGGCGAAGCTGTGACGCAACGTGTGCGGGCTGACGCGCTTGCGGATGCCGGCGACTTCGGCAGCCTCCTGAACCGCCCGGTGCAGTTGCCGCGACGAGATCGGATCAGTGCAACTGCGTCCCGGGAACAGCCAGCCATGCGGCAGCATTACCCCGCGCTGCTTGCCCTCGCGCCACCACAGACGCAGCAATTCCAGAAGCTGCGGCGATAGCATCGCGTTGCGATCCTTGCGCCCTTTGCCCTGTTCGACGCGGATCAGCATGCGTGTCGAGTCGATGTCGTCGACCTTGAGGTGCGCGACCTCGGATACGCGCAGGCCCGCGCCATAGGCGACACCGAGTGCTGCCTTGTACTTGATGCCTGGCGCAGCTTGGAGCAAGCGCGCTGCTTCCTCCACGCTCAGCACCTCGGGCAGCTTGCGCGGATACCGGGTGACCACCAGCGCGCGCGCCAGATCCCGCCGCTTCAGCGTCACCGTGAACAGGAAGCGCAGCGCCGAGACCGCGCCGTTGATCGTCGCAGGGCCGACGCCGTTCTCATGCTGATGCAACTGGAAGCGCCGGATATCCTCGGTCGTCGCGGTGTCGGGGGCTCGCCCAAGGAACGCGGCGAAGCGCCGGACATGACGAACGTAGTCCTGCTGTGTATGTGGTCCCAGGCCCCGCATGAGCATGTCTTGCTGCATACGCTGGCGAAGCGGCGTGATCGGAGCATCGGTCGACAAGGTAGCCATGGCAAGTTCCTCTCGTTGAAGGGAACTCCATGGTCGGATCGCACTCTCTATCTGCCCAGAGCCTCAAACAATCACGCTTACCTCACCGCTCGCACCCTCCCGCGAAGCGGGTTCGTGCTTGAGGGCGCAGAGCGGTCTTTCCGAAGCGAGGCGTGTATAACCCGCGCACATTGTTGACGAGCACCGGCCGGTGCAACTGAGATAACGGCCGATCCTGGTCGTTGTTGCCTTGCCTAAGCCTCATCCGGCACCTTTGCCACCGCTCTGCCCCGAAGCCCGTCATTGACAAGACCTCCCACGAAGCTCGCGAATGGAGAGATGTTCTGGTGGACGCTCGCCTGCTCGAGGGCAGCCATATAGTCGTTGCAGCGCTCGACGGGGATCACGGTCCAAGGATAGCCGCCGGATGCCAGCATGACGTTCATCAGGAAGCGACCCACGCGGCCGTTGCCGTCCATATAAGGGTGGATGTAGACGAAGATGAAATGCCCGAGCACGACCCGCACGGCCGGATCCTCTTCGGCAGCAAGCAGTTCAAAGAATACCGGCATCGCATTATCTGCCCCAGCAAGCCCACAGTTCCCGATCAGTACACAGTTTCGCGAAAAGCAACAAACCGTCGGAAGTTACCCGCAACTTCCGACGGTTTGTTACGATCAAAGACTTGCCTGGCAGCCAGCTATTACCCCTCCCTTCTGCTCCACACCAGAAACGCCGCCCCGTCCTCCTCGAATAGAGCCGCCCGGATCGGCTCCGGGAAACTCGGGTCGTCGAGCAAGACGCTGAGGTAGTCGCGCGGCTCTTCGCCGCTGGTCTTCGCCTTCCACGCCGCTCCGAGCTCCGCCCTTCCCGCAAAGACCCGGAAGTCCGGCGCGCCTTCGGTCTTCTTCCTATCGTTGGCGACGATGTTCGCCTTGACGTTGACGGTGAGCGTGCGGATCGTGCCCGTATAGCCGTCCTTGCCGGCGGTGAAGCTGCCGATAGTGGCCATGGTTCAGGTCACCCTGGTTTGCGGTGATGGTGATTGCGAGCGGGTTTCGGCGAGTTGCTTACGCGCCCGTCGGAAACCTGGATCGGCGACCATAAAGGCGGTGAGCATGAACGGGATGAGTTCCGACACCGTCTCCTTCTGCCCGTAGGTGCGCCGGTAGATTTCGGCATAGTCGTTGAGCGCCGCTTTCAGCTCGGCATCGGCGATGAAGGTAATCTTGACCGCTTCGCGATCCGGGAGCCTGTCGAGCTTCAGGGCCATCGCGATACCTCCCGCTGGCCGTAGGGTCGCAACACGATGTCCTTGTGCACGATGATCCTGAGCGGCCAGCCGGGCCGGATGGTGATGGTCGGCTGGATATTGAGGTTTCGCTCGGTGATCCGTTGGCCGGCCTGGTTCGCACTGTCCTGCGCCGAGCCGCGGATCGCCTCGACGAGATCGCTTTCGTCCTCGCCGAAGGTCAGCTCGGTGCCGACACCGAGCAGTGTGGCCAGGGCGATGCCCTTCAACAGCCGCCATGTGTGGAAATCGACCTCATCCTCGAGCCCAGTATAACCGGCCGTGTCGGTCGCCGGCAAATTGTCGATCAAGATCGAGGAGCCATCCGGCATGATGATGCGCTGCCAGACGACCAGCGCGCGTTCCTGGCCGAAGGCGACCTGGCTGTCATATGTGCCGACGACGCGGGCGCCCTGCGGGATGAGAAGGAAACGCCCGGTCGGAGTGTCGTAGACGTTTCCAGTCACCTGGGCGATCACGCGGCCCGGAAGGTCGGAGTTGAGCCCGGTGATCAGGCTGGCCGGAATGAGCGTGCCGGCCATCAGCTGATAGGGCGAGACCGGTTCCTGCAGACTGTGCGGGCTGTAGATCTCGTCATCGACCTCGCCATTGAGAAAGTCGGGCTTGCGATCCTGCATGTTCTGATCGGTTCCGGTGCCAGGGCCAAACAACGCATCGGCGCCGACGTCGGCCGGCGTGCGCAATGCGTCGAACGGATTGGTCCGGTTCGTTGCCGGCGGCGTGCCCCTGGCCTGTCGATCGCCCGTCATGTCGAAGGCATTGGCAGTGTCCGGACCGCCCGACGTCAACTGGAAGAATACCTCCGACTCCCTTCCCTGCTGCGCCATCCGTGCCTGACGGATGCGCTCGGCGCGGGCGGCATCGGCTTCCGGATCGGGTCGGAACGGCAGGTTGTTGGACGGCGCGATGCCAAGGTCGCGTTCGGTCTCGACCACGGCCGGGCCGATGTCGCCAGGCAGGGGCGGGCCAAGCTCTATCTTCGGTTCCAGGTCGCTGTACCGGCTGGGCAGTTGCTCCAGCCCTTCGGGGGTCGGGTTGTTCTCCGTGCGGTAAAGCTCCCTGCCCGTCTCGCCGCGGTCGAACAGGTTCGGCGGATCGAGCGCCACGATCACGGCGCCGAAGATCAGCATGAGCCCGGCGCCGGACAACAGGAACAGGACGCGCCGGTTGATACGCCGCACCGGCCGCGGTTTGACCCGCAACGCCAGGTCTTCCGGATCGAGCTTGGGCGCAGGCCCACTATCCTCGTTGCTCATCGTCACCTCCCCCGGTTGGATGCCAGGAGGTCGACCAGCGTGCGCGGTCGCGCCGGGCTGCCATCGGTGCGGGTGATGCGGACCACCTGCTGCGACTCCTCGCCGAGACGCAGCTCGGCAGCGGCGAACAGCCGGTCGACGATGTAATAGCTGCCGTTGACCCGGTAGTTGACGAGCTGGTTCTCGCCATTGGGGTCGACCACGAAAAGCGGCGGCACCTCGCCCTGGTCGAGCCGGGAGGGGAACTGGATATAGACTTTGTGGGTGTCGTCGAAGACACGGACCGGCCGCCAGGGCGGATCGTCGCCGCTGATGGCGTAGCGGAAGTTAAGCCGGTCGAGGCGCAGCCCCGCGTCGACCGGCTGTTCCGCCTGCGCCTGTTCGTTGCGGCGTCGCAAAGCCAGAAGCTCGTCGCGCGGATAGTGCCAGGAGACCGAGGTCATATAGGTCTCGGTGTCGCTGGTGAGCTCCAGGTGGTAGGTGCGCCGGTCGGTGATGATGACGAGGTTGGTGCGAAGCCCTTCCTTGATCGGCTTGACCAGCACATGCGCACGCGCCGTCGCGCCGGTGCCGCTTACTGTATCGCCGACCACCCAGCGCACCGTGTCGCCAGCCGATACCGCGACGATGCGCTCGCCTTCCTGCAGGGAGATATCGCTCACCTGTTCGGGTGCTGTGTAGAGCTGGTAAAGCGCGCCCTCGACGAAGGGATAGACCTGAATCGCGTTGACATAACCACTCTCGGACGGCTCGACCTTGGCCGCCTCATTGGCGGCGACGATCCGTTCCTCCGGCGGGCGGTCGTCGACGGCCTCGTCCGTCTCGCCGTCAGGCGCCGGCTTGAGCTGGCCGGGCAGCGGCAACGGTTCGGGCAGTTCCACGACCTCCACCGGCCCCGGCGGATCGACAGTGAGCGAGGCAGGCTGGAATTCGGCCTCATCGAAGTCGATCTTCGGCGGTAGCTGCTTTGGGGAAGCACAGGCGCCGAGGCTCAGCACCACCCCCATTATAATAAGTGTCTTCATTGTTCCTCTCCGGGGATCAGGTCGCGGCTCCAGTTGACGGCATGGACATAGATGCCGAGCGGGTTCTTCCTGAGTGCTGCTTCGGTGCGCGGCGGCTTCAGGATGACGGTGAGGACGGCGCGGTGACGTGTGGTCGCGGTGAGCGAACCGTTCTCGAAGGACTGTTCGCGCCAGCGCACATCGAAACTGTCGGGCGAAGAGCGCACGACACTGGTCACCTCAACGGTGACGGTGCGCTCGCCGACGGCGCCGAAGGGATCATTTTCCCGGGCATATTCGTTGAGTGTGTTGGCGGCGTCCGAGGTGGCGTAGTCGTAGGCCGCCAGCCAGTTCTGGCGCACCACGATCGGATCGATCGACAGCGAGCGGACATTCTCGATGAAACGCGCCAGGTGATAGGCGATCTGGGCATCGGAAGGCGAATAGGGCTCGGTCGCCGGACCGACGCCGCGTACTTCCCCGAGCCGATCGACCTCGACCACGTATGGCGTGATCGCACTGCGGCCAGCCTGCCAGATCACACCGGCCGACAGGCCGAGGGCGAGTGCCAGGCAGCCGAAGGCCATCAATCTCCAATTCCGGGCGCGGACAAGAGCGTCACCCATTCGGGTGTCCCAGACCTGGGCGGCCTTCTGGTAAGGTGTTTCGGGTTCCGGCGTCTTGCCGTAGGCGGTCGTGGCGCGTTTGAACATCAGTCCTCGTCCTTGAGTTTGGGGTTCTCGCCGGCGGCCGGGCGGTCGCCGTCGCGCAGCGTGTGGGCAGCGACGGTCACGCCCTCGCGCATGCGCTGCTCGCGGCGCATGCGGCGCGCCCAATCGGGAGCGTCGGGAGCGGATGGAACCGTTGAAGGGATATCGGTCGCACCGGAACGGGCGCCGCCGGTGGCGGCGAAGGCGCCCTGTTCACCATCGGCGTAGGCTTGCCGGACACCGCTGGTCGCACGGGCGGCCATGTTGCGCGCACCCTGACCTACGGCTCCCGCGCCAGCGCGGGCGACACCGGCTATGCCCGCGGCGACACCGGTGGGACCGGAAGCATCGGAGGAGGCGCGCGCGATTTGATAGGAGCCGGATGCCCCGCCGGCCATGGAGGCGGCCGCACGGGTGGCGCCACTGGCACCCGCGCCAAGCGCACGTCCCGTGCCGATCGCCGCACCGCTGGCTGCGGCACCACCGAGCGCCAGGCCGGCCGCCGATCCCGCCACAGCGCCGGCACCCAGCTGCGGCGCGCCGGAGACAAGCCCGGAAGCGATGCCGGAACCGAATATGCCGAGCATGAAGATGGAGAGAGCGCCGAGGACCGTGGCGGCAGCCTCTTCCAGCGTGATGTCGCCGCCCGAGAACGAGGAGGCGAACTCGCCGAACAGGGTCGAGCCGATGCCGACGATCACGGCAAGCACCATCAGCTTGATGCCGGCGGCGACCACATTGCCGAGCACGCGCTCGGCGAGGAACGCGGTTCTGTTCCACAGCGCGAAGGGCACGAGCACGAAGCCGGCCAGCGTGGTGAGCTTGAACTCGAGGATGGTGATGAACAGCTGGATGGCGAGGATGAAGAAGGCGATGAGCACCACCACCCAGGCAAAAAGCAGCACCATGATGGTCACAAAATTCTCGAAGAAGGCGATCGGGCCCATCAGCTCGCCGGCCTCTTCGAGCAAGGGTGCTGCCGCGTCATAACCGGCGGCGGCCACGAAACCCGGCCGCATCAGATCGGCCGCGCTGATCGGCGAGCCGGTTGCCTGCAATCCGAGCCCGGCAAAGCTGTCGAAGATGATGGTGGAGAGGTTGGAGAAATTGTTCAGGATGAAGGCGAAGGCGCCGACATAGAGCACCTTCTTGATCAAGGAGGGCAGAAGCGCCCGGTCTTCCGAGAAGGCCCAGAAGAGGCCGGCGAGCGTGATGTCGATCCCGATCAGGACCGTAGTCAGAAAGGCGATGTCCGGTGACAGCAGGCCAAAACCGGAATCGATATAGGTGACGAAGGTCTCGGTAAACCTGTCGATGACGTTGAGATCATCCACCGCCTGGTCCCTTCCCTAGCGGCGCGTGTAGGCTGAGCCATCGCCCATGAAGCGCTCGAACCGGGCCTGGCCGCGCTCATGGGCGGCCAGCGCGTCTGCCCGTTCCAACGCTTCGGCGCGGGCGGAAGCCGCCAGCAGGCTCTGGAGCTGCATGGATTGCTTGGCGGCGAGCGCGGTCAGCTGATTGCCGGCCTGCACGGCCTGAAGGTTGCCGACCGCACCCTGGCTCTCATCGACCAATCGATCGAGCGTCGCGGCATCGTTCCTGATCTCGCCAACCACCTCGGCCTGGACTTCCAGGGCATGCCGGAATCCTTCACGCGCCAGGTTCCAGCTTTCCCGCGCGTCCTGCAGGATCTCGGAGGTCGAGGCGCTGTCGGCGTATTGCTCGGGGAACAGCTCCCGATAGGCTCTGTCGATTTCGGTGAGGTCGTAGGCGATCCCCTGCGCATCGCGGATGAGCTGGTCGACCTCACTGAGGGAACCTTGCAGTTCGCCGGCGATTGAGGTCGGCAGGTTGGCCAGGTTCTTGGCCTGGTTGATCAGCATCTCGGCCTCGTTGGCGAGCTGCTGGACCTGGTTGTTGATCTGCTCGAGTGAACGCGCGGCCGTCAGGATGTTCTCGGCATGATTGGTCGGGTCGTAGACGATATCGCCGAAGCCGAAGAGCGCCTGGGCTTTCTGAACGGGCGCGACAGCAACGGCGATCGCGGTGACAAAAACAGCGAGCTTATGCTTCATGGGAGGTCTCCTCTTCGGGCGCGGTGGGGGATGCGGATGGGATCAGCTCGGCGGCCCAATCGAGGCCGCGGGCGCGAAGCCAGGAATCGGCGAACTCGTCCTCGCCATGGGCGGCGACGAGTTCGTCCATCTGTGCGTGGTCCTGTTTGGTGGAGGCGCCGACAAAGGCGAGCGTCACGGGCCCGGGATCAAGCTCGAACAGCCGATTGCCCTGCCGCGACTGGTAGTAATAGTCGCGCTTGGGGAAGGAGTGCGCGATGATCTCGATCTGGCGATCGTTGAGACCAAACGCCTCGTAGATCGCCTTCGCCTGCGGTTCGACCGCGCGGTCGTTGGGCAGGAAGATCCGGCTCGGGCAGCTCTCGATGATCGCCGGCGCGATCGAGGAATTGGCGATGTCGGACAGGCCTTGCGTGGCGAAGATCACCGAGACATTGCGTTTTCTGAGCGTCTTCAGCCATTCGCGGATGCGGGCGGCGAAGGCCGGGTTGTCGAGGAACAGCCACGCCTCGTCGAGGATGAGCAGTGCCGGCCTGCCGTCGAATGTTTGCTCCAACCGGTGGAAGAGATAGGTGAGCACCGGAAGCACGGCGCCCTCCTGGTGCATGAGTTCTTCCATCTCGAAACACTGCACGGCGCCGAGCGTGAGCCGGTCATCATCGGCATCGAGCAGGCGGCCATACGGGCCTTCAAGCGTGTAAGGCTGGAGCGCCTGCCTGAGATCGTTGCGCTGGAGTAGTGTCGCCAGTCCCGTTAGGGTTCGTTCCGGCTGCGGCGCGGCGGCAAGGTTCGACAGCGCCGACCAGACCGCATCCTTGGTGTCGGGTGTCACGGCGACACCTTCATGGGTGAGCAGTCCCAGCACCCATTCCTGGGCAAAGGTGCGCTCGGCTGTGACGTCGATATTGGCGAGCGGTTGGAAGGCGAGCGCGTTCTTCACCCCTTCCTGCGCCGCCCCGAGATCGAAATAGCTTCCGCCCATGCCGAGCACGGCGGCGCGGGCCGATCCGCCCTTGTCAAAAATGGTGACCTGGGCGCTCGCATAGCGCCGGAACTGCAAAGCGATCAGCGACAGGAGCACCGATTTGCCGGTGCCGGTCGGGCCGACAACGATGGCGTGCCCGACATCGCCGACATGGGTGACCAGCCGGAACGGCGTGCTACCGTTGGTGCGGACAGTCAGGAGCGGCGGACCATCCAGATGCTCATTACGCGCCGGACCCGCCCAGCTCGCCGACAACGGCATCATGTGGGCGAGGTTCAGCGTGTTGACGGGGGCAGCGCGCACATTGGCGTAGACATGACCGGGCAGCGACGACAGCCACGCCTCGACCGCGTTGGCACTTTCCTCAATGGTCGCAAAACCGCGCCCGTCCATGACGCGCTGCGCGGCGCGCAGCTTCTCGTCAACCTTGGCTTCGTCCGCGTCGGTGACGACGAAGGTGGTGGTGACATAACCGTAGGCGACGAGATCGGCGCCGAGCTCCTGGAGCGCGGCATCGGCGTCGGCCGCCTTGTCGTCGGCGTCGGTGTCGACCAAGACCGACTGTTCGTTGGTCATCACCTCCCTGATGATGGCGGCGATCGACTTGCGCTTGGCGAACCATTGCCGGCGGTAGCGTCGGATGACCTTCTCGGCCGCCGGCTTGTCGAGCGGCACGAAGCGCGTCGTCCAGCGATAGGCGAAGCCCAGATGATTGAGATCGTCGAGGATGCCGGGCGTGGTCGCGCCGGGAAAGCCGAGGACGCTCAGCGCTCGCAGATGCTTGCTGCCCAGCATCGGCACCAGGCCGCCGGTCAACGACGTGTCGACCAGAACCGCATCGAGATAGGCGGGAATCTCCGGGACCGAAATCCGATGCCGCCGCGTCGAGATGCAATTGTGCAGCCAGGTCAGCGTTTCTACGTCGGAGAGCGGCGCGACCTCCGGCATGATCTGGCCGAGCAGGTCGAGCGCCCGGTCGGTGCGGCGGACAAAACTGTCGAGATGTTCGCGATAATCGACGCCCTGCCGTTCACTCGCGTTCTCGATCAGGAACCGCTCGGTGCGGCTGACGCTTTCCGCCGGCGGCAGCCAGCAAAAGGTCAGCACATAGCTGTTCTCGAACAGCGTCTCTGAGCCTTCGAAGGTGGCCCGCCGTTCCTCGTCGACCAGGGCGGAGATGGGATCAGGAAAGTCGGAGCGCGGATAGTCCCGCGCCGCATGCCGGTCGGCCTCGAAGAACAGCGCCCAGCCGGAGCCGAAGCGGCGCAGCACGTTGTTGATGCGGGCACAGGCGGCAACGAGCTCGGATTCCGTCGCGCTTTCGAGGTCCGGCCCGCGGAAGCGGGCCGAACGCTGCAGCGACCCGTCCTTGTTGAGCACCACGCCGGGCGCGACGAGACAGGCCCAGGGCAGGTAATCGGCGAGCAACGCCGGGCGCTTGCGGTATTCGGCCAGGTTCAGCATGCGAGATATCCCTTGTGACGGACATGGCGGATCAGGACCTCCATGAAGGCGGGGTCCTTGCGTGCGGCCATGACCGCCGCGGCGTGGCCGATGACCCAGACGACGACACCGGCAATCCAGAGCTGGAGGCCGAGCCCGAGGGCAGCGGCGAGCGTGCCGTTGACGATGGCGACCGTTCGCGGCGCCCCGCCCATCAGGATCGGCTCGGTCAGCGCTCGGTGCAGCGGCACCTCGAAGCCATCGACGCGCATCAGACCAGCGCCCCGCCGCCGAAGGAGAAGAAGGAGAGGAAGAAGCTGGTCGCAGCGAAGGCGATCGACAGGCCGAAGACGATTTGGATCAGCCGGCGGAACCCGCCCGAGGTCTCGCCGAAGGCCAGCGACAGCCCGGTGATCACGATGATGATCACGGCGATGATGCGCGCCACCGGTCCCTCGATGGATTCCAGGATCTGGGTCAGCGGCGCCTCCCATGGCATGCCGGACCCGGCGGCATAAGCTGGCGCGCTCATGGCAACGACAGTGGCGGCCGCGACAGCACCACGGATATGATGGCGGATTGCGGAAACGAGATTCAGCATGCGGGCTTTCCTTCGGTCAGACGGTTGGTACGAGTGGCTGTGGCGTTAGTGGCTTGAGGCGGTAGTCGCCGTTCGCGAGGCCTTCGAGGGCGGCGACGGTCTCGACGCGGCGGCCTTCTCCCCTGCCCTTCAGGAAGACGACGATGTCGATCGCCTCGGCGATCAGGCGCCGCGGCACTGTGATCACCGCTTCCTGGATGAGTTGTTCGAGCCGGTAGAGCCCGGCATGGGCGGAATTGGCGTGGAGCGTCGTGATCCCGCCCGGATGGCCGGTGTTCCAGGCCTTGAGCATGTCGAGCGCTTCCGGTCCCCGAACCTCGCCGACGACGATGCGGTCGGGACGGAGGCGCAGCGTGGAGCGCACGAGATCGGCAAGCGAGGCGACGCCGGGCTTGGTGCGCAGCGTCACACAGTCCTCGGCCGCGCAATGAAGCTCGCGTGTGTCCTCGATGATGATCACCCGGTCGCCACAAGTCGCGACCTCGGCCAGCAGCGCGTTGACCAGCGTCGTCTTGCCCGAGCTGGTGCCGCCGACCACGACGATGTTCTGGCGTGTTTCGACGGCCTCACGCAGCGCGTCGGCTTGCTGCGGCGTCAGAATATGCGCCGACACGTAATCGGGGAGCCGGTAGAGCACCTTGGCCGGCTTGCGGATCGAAAAACACGGCGCCGGCGAGACCGGCGGCAACAGGCCTTCGAACCGCTCGCCGGTTTCCGGCAGCTCGGCCGAGACGATCGGCTGGCCGGCATGGCATTCCTGGCCGATATGGCTCGCAGCCAGGCGTATGATGCGTTCGGCCTCCGCCGCGCCGATCGTCTGACCTGTCGCGATCCGGCCATCACCGTGCCGGTCGAGCCACAGCATGCCGTCCGGATTGACCATCACCTCAGTCGTCGCATCGTCGGCCAGGGCTTCGGCGATCACCGGCCCCATGGCGGTCGCAAGCATGGTGCGGCGCCTTGTGCGGGTCGTGGGCTGAAGGCGGTCACTCATCCTCCACCTCCCCGTGTTCGTCCGCGCCGTTCGGTGAGCTTTGGCCCTCGCGCACGGCGCGAAGGGCCGCGATCTCGGCTTCGGTGAAGAACTCGTTCTCGTCCGCGCTGACTTCTTCCAGCACGTCGCGGATCATGTTCTTGCCGCCCGCGAGTCGGCGTGCGAGCTGTGTGATGAAATACTCGAAACGCTCCTTGCCGAGCGCGCGGGCGGCCTCCTGATCCGTGTTGGGCAGGGGCGGCGTCACGGTCAGGAAAAAGCGGATGTAAAGCGCCAGTGTCTCGGTGGTGATCGAGAGATTGCGCTCCAGCCGGTCATACTGCCGGGTGAGACAGTCGAGCCGGCGGATCAGCGCGCCGTCGCGCTGATCGTCGAATTCCTTTGAGAAGAATCCGAGCAATGCGGCCTCGACTATCGCCGCCTTGGTCACGCCGGGGCGCTTGGCGGCGATCTCGATGCGTTCGGCAAGCTCGTAGGAGATGTGGACGTTCAAACGGGGCTTCATTGACAAGAATCCTCAAAAGTTCGGCAGGAGGTCGTCGTCGGACTGATCCATCGCGTGGGCGCGGCGGACGGCGGCGGAGTTGCGGTCGAGCTGCTCCATGCGCCTGGCATCGTTCGGATCGAACTCGTCGTCGAGCAGGCCGGCATCCGGCGCTTGGTCGGGTTCGGGAATGGTCGGGGCTTCGTCGGGAAGTCCGGGGTGGCGTTTGAGACCGCCGTCATCCTCGTCGTCGCCGGTCACAAGTTCGGACCAGGGCTTTGCAAGGCCGGCATGGGTACCGCGCACCTGCCCCAACCAGTCGTCCGGGCGGTGTGGCGGACGGTCCGCATAGGGACCGCCCGCCTTCAGGCCGGGCGGGGGGCAGACCCGGCCCGAAAAGTTCCCGTCCTCGAAATAGCGAAGCTTTTTTGCCCGGATCGGCGGCTGGCCGGAGATCATGACGATCTCCTCGTCGGCCGGCAGCTGCATCACCTCGCCGGGCGTCAAGAGCGGGCGCGCCGTCTCCTGGCGCGAGACCATGACGTGCGCCAGCCAGGGCGCCAGCCGGTGGCCGGCATAGTTCCGCTGCGCCCGAAGTTCTGTCGCCGTGCCGAGCGAGTCCGAAATGCGCTTCGCCGTTCGCTCGTCATTGGTGGCGAAGGCCACCCGGACATGGCAGTTGTCGAGGATCGCGTTGTGCTCGCCATAGGCCTTCGAGATTTGATTGAGGGATTGCGCGATCAGGAAGCTGCGGACGCCGTAGCCGGCCATGAAGGCGAGTGCGCTTTCGAAGAAGTCGAGCCGCCCGAGAGCGGGGAACTCGTCCAGCATCATCAGGAGCTGGTGGCGCCGGCGCTTGCCCACCTCGCCTTCCAGCCGCTCCGTCAACCGCCGGCCGATCTGATTGAGGATCAGACGGACCAGCGGCTTGGTCCGCGAGATGTCGGAGGGCGGAATAACCAGATAGAGCGAGACCGGGTGCTCGGCCTCCACCAGATCGGCGATCCGCCACTCGCAGGCGCTGGTGGTGACGGCCACGGTCGGGTCGCGATAGAGGCTGAGAAACGACATGGCCGTCGACAACACGCCTGAGCGCTCGTTCTCGGCCTTGTTGAGCAGCTCGCGCGCGACCTGGGCAACGACCGGATGGACCTGCGGTGCTTCGTCCGTGCCGAGATGGTTGGTGCCCAGCATCACGCGCAGCGTGCGCTCGAAGGACCGTGACGGATCGGACAGAAAGCCAGCGACGCGCGCCAGGGTCTTGTCCTCTTCGGCGTAAAGGACATGCAGGATCACGCCGACCAGCAGCGAATGGCTGGTCTTCTCCCAGTGGTTGCGGCGTTCCAGCGCGCCTTCCGGATCGACCAGGATGTCGGCGATGTTCTGGACGTCGCGAACCTCGAATGGGCCTTTGCGCACTTCCAGCAGCGGATTGTATTTGGCGCTCGCCGGATCGGTCGGATTGAACAGCAGGCAGTGAGAAAACCTCGACCGCCACCCTGCCGTCAGCTGCCAGTTCTCGCCCTTGATATCGTGGATGGCGGCCGAGTGCGGCCAGCTGAGCAGCGTCGGGATCACGAGACCGACACCCTTGCCCGAGCGGGTCGGCGCGAAGCACATGACATGCTCCGGACCGTCATGGCGCAGATAGCGGTCCCTCAGCCGACCGAGGAAAACACCACGATCGTCATACAGGCCGGATCTGGCGATCTCGGACTTCGTCGCCCAGCGCGACGAACCATAGGTGGTGACCAACTGGTTCTGCCGCGCCCGCCACAGCGATCCCGCAATGGCCACCGCGACGCCGACCACACCACCTGATGCGGCGATGATGCCGGCGTGGTTGAAAACCGCCGGCGCATAGGCCTCGTAGGCGTACCACCACTCGAACAGGCGCCAGGGCAGATAGACCGGATAGCCGAAAAACTCGAACCAGGCCGGCCCGAGCCGCGGCTGGAACTGAAGCTCGCCCGCCGCCCATTGCGTCGCGCCCCACACAGCACCGATCACGATCGCGAAGACGATCAGAATCTGGCCGATCAGAAGCTTGCTGGGGGTCATCGATCTCTCGCCGCTTGCAGGCCAGAAGGCCGTTTGAAGTCGGTGAGAAGATCACGGAGATTCTAGAGTCTATTCAATGCGATAGCGTCCAAGATGGTCCAATGGCAGAAGCTGATCGCTAGGTCATTCAGCTAAGGGAAAGATGGTCAAAGCGGAATTCTCAAAGGTAACTGTTCCGTCCTCGTCTCGATATCGAATTCCGGCTTCATGTCCCACACCTCAGAGGGCGAACGGGCGCTTTGCGCCCTCATCTCAGCCGTAGAAATCAGCTTCGCCGTTCACTGAAAGCAGACATTGCCTGCGACGACGCTGGAGGTCGCGGTTGCGGACTTTCGCGACATTCGCGTTAGCGACAGGCATCGGCGCGTTCAACCGACCCCTGTCGTAGGAATTCTCGGATCGAATGACCGCTTCACGCTTGCGAAGCGGCCATCCCGATCTGATCATCCCGGCTCAGAATTTCACGCTGAGCCTGGCATTGAACCCATGCTCCTGCGCATCGCTTGCGATCTGGCCGCTGTAGCTCAGCCCGAAACTGGCGTTGTCGGCGATGCCGAGATCGAGCCCCGCCTCGATGACGACGGCGTCTTGCGCGATCGGCGTGCCCGCCACGGTGAACGCCTCGCCGCCGGCAAAGGCCTGCGTGGCGAGCGGCGTCGTGTCGCCGAAGGCGTGCCGCCAGCCGAGCGTGCCGTGGGCCGTGGCGCGCATGCCGCCGAGATCGAAGTCCGTGGCGGCATGAAGGCCGAGCGTCGTGAAGGTGGTGTCCGTGGTCTGACTGCCGGCCGACAGCGCCGCCGCACCGCCGTCCTCGGCAAAGCCATCGGTGTGCAGACTGACATGGGCAAGCCCGACGAAGGGCTCGAAGGTGGCGGCGGCCGTGTCGATGCGGTAGCCGGCCTCACCAAAAGCCTGGAAGGTGCCGGCGTCGTAGTTTGCCGAGAGCCTGTCGGCGAAACCGGGGAAGGCCACCGAGCGGTTCGTCTCGATGTCGTGCCATGTGTAGGCAAGCCCGCCCGACAGGCGCAGCGCGTCCCACTGCCCGCCACCGTAAAGGCCGAGATGATAATTGTCGCTGGAACCGGATGATGCCCGCTCGTCGGTATGGAAGGAAGAATGGCCGTAGCCGGCGATGAGGCCGAGCCGGATGTTTGGTGTGATCGCGCCATCGATGCCGGTCAAAAAGCCGCCGGTGGAGCGGTCAAGCTTGGCCGCATTGCCGTTGCCGTCCGTCTCGCCCCAGGCGCCATAGACCTGCCCCCAGGCGACGGGATCGATGCTTGCCGGGCTCGCCGGGCGCGGGCCGTCCGGCCCATAGGCCATCAATGGCATGGCGGCTGCGGGAACGTTTGAGAAGGCGGCGCGGATACGGTCATTGACGGCATTGCGCAGGAAACGGCTGTCCTCGATCAGCCCGCTCTTGATGCTGGCGTGAACTTCGCCGGAAAGGGTATCGAAGGCGGCCGGCGGTTCGCCCTCGGGCAGGACGATGATGGCGTCGAACAGGGTGTTGCCCTCGCCCAGGCTTTCGGCACCGTTTGCGGCGGCGACCTGGTTCGGCGTCTCGGCCGCGTCGCCAAACCGTATTGGCTCGGGCTGCGGTTCAGGCCCGGGCTCCGGTTCCGGCTCGACCGTCTTGCGCACCAGGGTCAGGCGCACTTCGTCGGCATCCCTGTCGTGGTCCAGTTCCGGCACGAGAAAGGCATAATTGGCCTCGACATCGTCAAAGCTGTCGACGATCCCATTATCCGCCGAGAGGATCGTGTAGGTGGTGCCGTAGTCGAGGTCGGACTGGTAGGCCTCGACCGCCACCGTGCCGGCCAGTGTCGCGATGCCGGTCACCGCGATCTGGTCGGCAACGCCGTTCGCCTCGTCGACCTCGACCGCATAGACCGAGCCGACATCGAAGGTGAGATCGCCGTCGACTGTCAACGTGCCGACCGAGTTGCCCGGCGCGATGATGCCGCCATCGGCGATCTGCGTGCCACCCACCGTGCCCGAGCCGCCCAGCGTGGCGCCGGATTGCACGGTGAGCAGCGACGAGCTGGCGATGCTGGCGCCCGAATGGGTGCTGTCGCCGACGACCAATGTGCCCTGCGAAACGGTCGTCGCGCCCGTGTAGGTGTTGATGCCGTTAAGCGTCAGTGTGCCCGAGCCCTCCTTGATCAGCGAACCACCGATGCTGCCATCAAAGCCACCGTCCTTGATGACCCCGTCGATGCTGTCGTCCTTCCCCAATCTGCCCAGTGTCAGTGTATTGCCGCCCAGCCGAATGTCACCGTCGCCCGAAACCGACCCGATGGTGAGGCCGCCATTGTGCAACGAAATGTCGGTAAACCCACCGGCGGTGTTGATGACGGTGGCCTCGTCGGCCGTAGAATCACCGTCGAAATTCGTCCAACCTCCATTCGTGTTTGTGATAACCGCCCGCCCTGCAGAGGATTGAGCCGCAAAAATTGTCGCAGCACCGGCGGGGCCACCGTCATTAACGATTGTCGCCTGCGCCGCGTTGGACGTATTGTTGAATGCAACACCACCGCGATTGATGATCTCGGCCGATCCCGCATCCGAATCGTCCTGAAAGTATATGTTAAGGCCATCTTCATCGTTGTTGAGGATCGTTGCCGTTCCAGCCGTCGCGCCGTTGGCAAACGAAAGCCTGTTATAGAAGGCAACTGTGGCGTTCTCGATTGTGATATCAAGACCGTCCGCCGTGACGCCGGGGCCATCAAACGACAGGCGCGCATTCGCACCTGCGACACCGTCGACCGTGACCGGGCCGCCTCCCAACGCCCCGTCATCTCCCACCCGCAACGTGCCGTCCTCAACCGTCGTGCCGCCGGCATAGCTGTTTGCCCCCGCCAGCGTCAGCGTGCCGGCGCCGGACTTGGTCAACGTTCCAGCTCCCCCGATGACGCCGTTCGCCGTCAGATCAGCCTCGGTCCGGAACGTACCGCCACCTGCGTCCAGCACTATGTCACGCGCCGTGGTGAACGCCGCCGTGTTGCGCAGCGTGCCGCCATCGAAGGTCAGCGCGCCCGACGAATCGCCGAGCTGGCCGTCCGAAGAGACCGAGAGCGTACCGGCGATCAGCGTCCAGGGCGTCACCGCCGTCGTCGTGCCCGTCAGCGTCCAGGTGCTCGTGCCGGTTTTTTCAAAGGCCTCAAAGCCTTGATACTGCCCTCCACTGCCGATGTCCGTGACATCGAACGGATTGGCAGGATCGGTATCCCCACCGAGCGCGAATGTGTCGCTGGCGCCATTGGCCACAACATTTCCGGTGAAGGAATAGCCGTCGCGCAGTTCCAGGCGGTTGGTGCCGCCGGTGAAGGTGATCGCGTTGGCATGCACACGGTCGCCGGGGTCGGCATGGCCGCTCATGCCGCCGGAAATCGCTCCGACATTTATGATGTTGAGATCGGAGCCCATGATACCGGCACCACCCGTGCCCGGATCGCCATCGGCTGCAGTGGCGCTAGTGCCGCCGCTTCCGCCATTGCCGCCGCGGATCGATCCGCCATTGGTCAGAAAAAAGCCGCTGCCGCTGACACCCGCGCCACCATCACCGCCGCGTCCGCCGTCAACATCGGCTGTCGCGCCGCCGCCCCCCCCGGCGCCGCCAACAATCTCGCTGCCACTGGCATTGGCAACGATGCCGCCACTGGTCAATACAGTGCCGGTGCCACCATCGCCCCCGGCCCCGGCGTCAGCCACGGCGGCATCGCCGTCGCCGCCGGTTCCGCCCTGACCGCCTTCGATACGGCTCGATGCCGACAAACTGATTGACCCGCCATTGGTTACCAGGACACCAGCCGCGCCCTGACCACCACCACCGCCGCCGGCAGAGCCGGCGCCGCCCTCCATGCCGCCACTGCCACCAGCACCACCAGTGATAATTGCCGTGTTGCTGGAGTTGCCGGTTCCTTCGATGAGCCACCCGACGCCACCGCCGCCACCACCACCGCCACCGCCCGACGGGGCACCACTGCCATTGGTCCCATCTTCGCCATCGGTGCCTGCTACATTGGCTGTGTTGGCCTCGTCTACTGATGTCGTTTTCCCCACTGTGCCGCCGGCTCCGCCAGTTCCGCCAGGGCCGCCGTCATCGCCCCCATTGCCCCCAGTACCACCAAATCCGGTGGTCTGGTCGACGCTTCCGCCACCGCCAGCGCCGCCGCCGACACCGTTTTCGCCGTCGGGGCTTAAAGGGGTGCCTCCAGCACCGCCGGGATCGTGGAAGCCGTCACCACCATCGCCACCATCTGCCAGCGCATGCGTGGTGCCTGCAACAGTGAAGACGGTCGCCGGAAACACGGCGAACGAAACCGCAAGGCCGACGCCGATCAGCGCGGACGAGCCCGTCAACGCCCGCCGTAGGCAGCCATCCCGTCTGTCTTCCGGTGTGCGCGGTGGCGTTTCGGTGGTGTTTGTCTTCTGGCTCATCATTGCCCCCTCGCATTCAGTTGCTTCGCTCATCCCGGATGCCGCACGAGACCGCACAAAACCTTCATCCGAGTTGGGTCGAAATCCCCGCAAGCAGTTCCGGTCAATGGTCGTCCCTCGCATTCATGCGTCCCAGCACATCCTTGCCAGGACAGATGTAACGTGCCTGAGAAGGTAATCCCCTCAGCATGCCGCTTTAGCAAAAGAGTCTCGCACCAATATTTGGTTGAGTCGGATTTTTGGATTTTTTTGCCCTTCAAGAGAAAAAACGACTTCCTTTGAGCTTCCCGGGCCGCCTATCGTGCCGCGCGTTGGCCACCGAATGGCTCGCGGATAAGACAACGAATCACCAAGGGGGGCGGTTTGGTTCGCTATCACGATCTGGTCTTTCAGCCCGACATGCTGACGGCAAAGCGCGACGATGGCACCATCCTTCGCCTGACCCGCCAGGAGCGCGCACTGCTGTTGCGCTTCGTGCGCCAGCCGCGGGAGCTCGTCACCCGCGCCCAATTGCTCGAGGCGCTCGGCGACGAGACCGGCACGCTGTCGGAGCGCAATGTCGATTACCTCGTCAACCGGTTGCGCAAGCGCCTCGGCGACAGCGCGCGCAAGGCCCGCTTCATCGTCACCCAGTATGGCGAAGGCTATGTCTGGGCCGCCGAACCGGTCGACACAACGCCGCTCTCGGCCTTCCTGCTCCTCGGTCCCGTCTACGGGCTGGGCGATGGCCAAAGTGCCCTCAATGGCCTTCCGCACCGGCTCGCCTCGGCCCTGAAGGCGGCGACTGGCGGAAAGAAGACCATCCTCTA
The DNA here is from genome assembly GCF_034427935.1 of Chelativorans sp. M5D2P16. NCBI lineage: Bacteria > Pseudomonadati > Pseudomonadota > Alphaproteobacteria > Hyphomicrobiales > Phyllobacteriaceae > Chelativorans > Chelativorans sp. M5D2P16. The sequence continues at coordinate 41,904 of NZ_JAXQNM010000010.1, forward strand.
CCGGCCGGGCTGGCGCTTCGATCCGCAAGGCGCCGACGATCTCGCCTTCACGCTCGATGTCAGTGCGCACGCGGATGCGGAGCATTTGCATCTGGCGCTGGTGCTGCGCGAGGGGCGTTCGCGCCAGATCATCGAGAGCTTTCGTCGGACATGGCCGCGGGGACGCGACCCGAACCACGTCGACGAACTGGCACAGGCGCTCACCGATGCCTTGTGGCGCCATGAAGCACTGCCCGAAACCGATGCGCTCGAGCCGGCCGACCGTCCGGCCCATCTGCGCATGCATGATGCGGCCGTGATGCTCACCGACGACACGGTGAGCTGGCGCGAGAACGCCGCGCGTCTGAAGCAAGCCCATGAGGCGGACAAGGCCGACCCAAGGCACTCGATCATGCTGGCGCTCAACCATTACGCAAGGCTGATACAGAGCCTCGGCGAGATACATACCGCACCGCTCGGCGACGACGACTGGCAGGCGCTGGAATCGGAAATTGAAGATCTTGCCTTAAGAGCATTGCCCGACGTGCACGATAGGCCGCATTTGCTTCTGGCGATCGCCAAGCTGCTGCGCTTCATCGACCGGGGCTATCTCGCACTTGCCGAACGGCTGGCCGAAGAAGCCTTCTTGAACAGCACCGCCTTTGCGGCGGCCTTTTCGATGAAGGCGCAGATCGCCGCCAGCAAGGGCGAGATCGAGGAGGCCGCAAGCCTCTATGACAAGGCCATCGAACTGGCCGAACCGGGCTCACAATTCCATATCTATCTTCTCATCCTCAAGGCAGTCGCCATGATGGCCGGCGATAAGCGCGGCGCGGTCGACCATCTCGCCGCCGAGTTGCACAACCTCGTTCCGGGAGGGCAGGCAACCTTCGGTCTGTTTCTCGTCTCGCCCAAAGCCAAAACCCTCGTCCCGCCTCTGGAGCACGCGCTGGCCGCGATGCCGCCCGAACTCGGGCGGCATTTGTCCACCTATCTGTTCCGCGTCTCGGCCCGGCAGTTCCGGCGCCGAATCCATCAACGCAACGTTCTCAACGGCCTGGTGGTCCACCTCCAGCGCCATCACGGACACGCCGCAATCGCCCCGGAGATCGCTAAACGCTTCCCCGAACTGCTGGCGAAGCGCGGTTAGCAGGCAATGCCGGAAAGCTCCCGAAGAGCGGTCGTCCGGCGCCCCTATGATAGCCGCGTTTCCCACACAGCTTTGCCACCCGTGAGAATACGTGGAAGGGCAGGATTGGGCTCGTTCTCGACCTCAATCCCAGCGTGTTGAACGTCTGCACTCGCCGTTGCGAACCCGGAAGCTGCCAGTCTGCAACCGGCCCCCGAACAGTCAAAACCGCGCCCAAGTTTACCTCTCCACGCAGCACACTGCCATTGCCGCAACTTGCCGTTCGGTATGGACGCACGCAGGAACGGATGCGGTTAGGTGAAGGTCGAGAATCTCAGCACTAGAACTCAACGCTCACAGATTCGATTGACGAAGCTACGAAGCCATGCTCGCTTTTCACGCTGGGGGATAAGGTATGGCCTATCGGAAGCTACCGTTGTCATCGTTGATCGTAAATCCAGCCAATGATCGACATGGTGAACTTGAGAACGAAACCGCCGCGATAGCGCAGCTCTTTGCCGCGCAAGAGCAGCATATGCGCAACCTTGCCAAGGACCTTGTCGCCAAGGGCGAGATCTTCGAGCCGCCGCTCGTCTTCCCCTCAGGCGACAAATATGTCGTCGCCGACGGCAATCGCCGCACCACCTGCCTCAAGTTGCTAGCCGCGCCACGCCGCGCGCCGACAGTCGAGCTGCAGCAATTCTTCGCCGACTGCCGCAAAAACTGGCAGGGCGCCTTTCCCGACAAGATTGAATGCCGGGTGGAGAGCGACCGCGACCGCGTCGACGACATCCTGTTTCGGCGCCACACCGGCGTGCAAGGCGGTATCGGCCAGAGCACCTGGAACGACCGGATGAAGGCCAATTTCGTCATCCGCACAGGCAAGGGTGGCGGCCTCAACGTCGCCGACGAGATCGAGAAGCGGCTGAAGGAGGCGAAGCTGCTGCCGGCGCGTAAAATTCCACGCTCGAATCTCAATCGCCTGCTCTCGGCGGAGTCGCTGCGAAATCGACTCGGCATTTCGGTACGCAAGGGTAAGCTCGACATCATCCGCGACGAGGCGGAGACGCTGGCGGCACTGCAGCGGGTGGCCAGTGATCTCGCGAACCGCGTCATCACCCTGGACAATATCTGGGACACCGAATCCAAGCTCGCCTATATCGACGCGCTCGAGGCCGAAAGCGTGCTACCGAAGCTCGCGCGCAGGCCGCAGCCAAAGACGCGGGCCGCGCCTACGCCCGCCCCACCGAAACCGAACCCGGCACCGCCGCGTCCGCCGGCTTGGCCGCATCTGATCCCCGACGTGAGCTATGGCGTCACTTGGCCGGCACACCTGCAGCGGCACCGGGCGATATGGGAAGAACTGCAGTACAAGCTCAACCTCGGCGAGACACCCAACGCGGTGTCGGTGCTGCTGCGCGTGCTGCTCGAGCTGTCGATCGACAATTATGTGAGGCGCCGCCAGCTCACGGGGGTGTTGGAAACCGACAAGCTGGCGGTCAAGGCCGGCAAGGTCGCCGCCGATCTTCACGCCATGGGCAAGATCGACAGGAAATATCTCGGCGCGATCACCAAACTCAAACAAGGCGAGGAGATCGTCTCGCTCGACACTCTCAATAGGTACGTCCACTCACCCAACTTCAGCGTGTCGCCCGACCATCTGAAAATGCTCTGGGCGACGCTCGCCGGCTTTATCGTGCTCTGCCTCGAGGCGTAAAATCTCTGTCCATCCCCAATTCTGTGGGGGCGAAATGCTCCGCTTGAGGTCCGGTTCGGCTGTCGTCTCGCCCAGAAGCCGCCGTTCTGTTCTCCGCCCCTAGGACGCTCATTGTCTGCAGCTGAGCGTCGGCAGCTTACGTGAAACGGCCGTTCTACCTCGCGAAGAGGTTGCCACTGCGAACCCCGATGAAGCCAATTCCAATCAACTAATTCCAATCCCTCTTTTTCGGGAAAAATCGAACGACACCGTCGATCCCCGCACTATGCCACTAACCATCTTCCCGCGCTGCTGTTCAAGAACCGGCCGCCACGGCACAAACGTGAACTCCTTCGACTTCTCCAGAACCGCGAACTTGCCGCTGGCAAGCCGAACCGACCGCCGATAGACGCCCTCAGTGCGTGTGCCATCCTGCGTTTCAACGAAGGTCATTCCGGCCTCCTTGGCCAGCAGGTTACCGGCAGCAGCCAGCTCACGTCGGCGCAGCAAACGAAGCAGATTGCGTCGGTATCGCACGTCACCACCTTGCTGCTCGGCCAGGCCCTGCTCAACGAGGTACTCCTGACGTCGTCTCATGGCTGCACTTGCCGCCGCACCAAACCTTTCACCCAGCAGCTCGACCTGCGCACTTCCGACCAGCTGACGGTCCAGCCAGGTCGCACCGTTCGCCCCTACCTGCTGGTCGAGCGACAGAAAGGACAGGGTCAGGACGCGCGCGGGATAGCGTGACCGCTTCCTCGAAACGCTGGCAACACGATCCTCGAAGTCTTCCGGAATCTCCCACGACCCATCGGCGAAGCGCTGAACGAGTTTCTGCCGCCGCAATGCTTCCAAGCGACGGACGTGCGATTTGATGTATTCGTCCGATGCCTCGCTATCGTGCGCTCGATGCAGTTCCGGTGAATAGATCCCGCCGTTTCGCTTTGCGATCTCGGCAATGGTGCGGTCGGCCCGACCCATCCCCCTCTCCGCCGGCTGGACCTCGACGATAGCGCCGTGCGGAAGATCGTCCATGTCGTGGCTGGGATCAAGCGCGACATAGTGCACCCGCCCGTCGGCCGCATCGACCATGATGTAATGACCGTCATTGAACTCGTCGTGCGGCCCGCGAACGATGATGCGACCGGTGATGGTTCGAGCTCGCGCATCGCCGGGATCGAAGATGGAGTAGTCGGCGGTCCCGACATCCAGTCCTGCTGCCTCGAGTCCGCGATGCATCGTCTTGACGATGTCGCCACGCTCGCCGGCGCGCCGCAGCGTGTTTTCCAGATTCGGCGACAACCGCCATCGGCCTGGCGCAGTTTCCTCGGCGAGCCCGCGCCGTTCCAATACACGCAGCCGCCCCACCTGCAGCGCATGCCTAAAGCGCCCCTCGCCGGCCTCCTGCCCGTCGCGCACGTCAAGGACGCCATCTTCCGCTTGCAGGGCCAACTGCCTGTCCAGATCAGTGAAGCGATTCTGATTGACCTGGCGCTCGAGCTTGTGACGAATTTCCTGCTCGGTCTGCGGCCCGAGTTCCAGCGTCAGGAGCTCACTCGCACGCCGGCGCATACCGTGGCTGATGTAGTCGCGGGCTATGACCAGATCCTTGCCCTCATCGGCGCGGCCGCGCAGCACGATGTGGGTATGCGGATGGCCAGTGTTGAAATGGTCGACCGCGACCCAGTCGAGTTTCGTGCCGAGATCGCTTTCCATTGTCCGCATCAGATCGCGGACGAATGGTTTGAGGTCAGCGAGCTCGGTCGCGTCCTCGGGCGAGACGATGAAGCGGAACTGATGCCGATCGCCCTCGCTGCGCTCCAGGAACGCACGGCCATCAACATCATCCCCGTTCGCGTCATAGAGCTGGCCGGGCTCGTGTTCCTTTGAGACGCCATCGCGCTGGATGTATCGGAGATGAGCTCGCGCGGCAGCCAGGCCTGTCCCTGCTCCCCTGCCCGCCAGTTTGACGATCCGCGACTTGATGACGACGCGACGGGAAGCCGAACCAAACCGATAGCCTGCTCGGTAGCGGCGCAAGATCTCGTTGCCGCGTCCGATCCGCGCGCCCGTGAAGCCGTTCGACCGTGCTGCGCCGAAGCCGGTCTTGCCGGCCACCGATATCTGGCGAAGCACGCGGTTGAGATAGCTCTTCGCCCGCCCACCGCCCCGGCTGCGGATGCGGCCGAGCTTCGGTTTGAAGATGTCGTCATCGTCCCTTGCCATGGCGGCTCATGACATGGGTGCGTTTCGAGCCGTTCCAAGCCGCCCTCGGGGTTTGCACCATGTTTTCGCGAAGACACTCAATGGCTTGAGCCCTTTCGCCTGCACATGCGGCTCCGGCCCATGTGCAGGTGATACCCGATGTGCAGACCGGCTTTCGGGATGGTTTGCACCATCCCCTTTTATCTTGCTCTCCGCCGCCCCAGACCCTTCTCCCGGTCCTGACCGCTCATTGTGGTGGATCACGCTGGCGCTCATTTCTGCCACGGGACCCGCAACCGGGTCGCTCGACCGATGACCAGCGACCGGTCCACCGGCCCGAAATACCGCCCATCAAGGGAATCCGGGTGAGCCTGCAGCACGAAAATCTGATCCTCGCGAAGGACTCTGCATCCATGCCAAGAGGGCATTGGCCGCCCCAATCGATCCTCGTTTCTGGCCACCGCGACAGTCACAACGTCGAGCAGTATCTCGCGTTTGCGGCGGCAGATTTTGTCGCCGCCGACGGCGACAATGCGCTTGATCAACGGCACGCCAAGCAGCAAATAGCGGCGCGTTTCGACGAGGTTTCGGACGCGTTCGGGCACCTCCATCAGCACCAAATCGCCCCGCCCGACAGGCGCGTTGTCGATCCAGTAGAAGCCGATCCGGGCGCTGGTCGAGCCGTTGTAGACCAGCTTCGTCGGCAGCTCCGCGATGCTTGCCGCGACCAGCACGAGCACCGAGACAGTCATTGCCGAGAGCGTAGCGACCCTCATCGGCGCACCCGTTTCGCGGCCAGATGGGCCGCATGTTGATCCTGGGAATAGGCGCGGACATCCCGTCCGGTCGCGAGCCGAACATGGACGTGACGGTAGTAGGCGGGTGACACGTCTTCGAGGCCAAAGCCGCTGCTTTCCAGCTGATCGATCACCGCGAGGGCGCGCTTGACGCGCGCCTGTCCGGTCATCAAAAGCAGCACCTCCGCGCCCGGCACCACACCGGGAACGCGGCTTAGCAGCAGCGACGGGTATTGCACCTCGATGATCGTGAACCGCCAGTCCTGCGTGCCGTATTCGTTGGCGCGCCAGCGCACATAGCCGAAGACCTGGCCGGGTTCGAACACGGCGATCGAGCGTTTCCGGTCGAGCTCGATCCGCTCGACCGGCGTGCCGAAGCGCAGCCAGTAATTGAGATATTCGGGATAAAAGGCGATCTCGACGCGCGTCAGAAACTCACTCATCGGCGGTCGAATCCTTCTTTCTGAGGTTCGACCAGTCGTTCAGATCGTCGATGTGGTAGCGCACGTGGCGGCCATGTTTGCGGTAGATCGGCCCACCGCCATAGACACGCATTTTTTCGAGGGTGTTGGGCTTGAGCTTGAGGAAGCGCGCCGCTTCCTTCGTCGTCAGGAAGGGGCCGTCTTCGTCCCAGCGCGGTTCATTGTCGGTCATGGTCGCTCCGATGCTGGTCAATCGAAGCGGCCCACCCCTCCAGTCACACTGTCATGCGCCGAAAGAAAGCCGCTCCGAACAGCGCCACCATTGGCGAAGGACAGCCATTGCGGGACCGGCGAAAACTCGACCTTGAGTTTTCGCCAGACCTTCGAGCGCGATTTGTTCGATTGAAGATGCGAAAACCCCCGCGCCGGGTGGCGCGGGGGCTCTGTTTGAAGCCCTCAGCTCGGGTTCCACAGGATCGCCATGACGTCTTCGTCGTCCTGGCCGGCGGCGCGACCGAGATTGGCGTAGATCTTGTGCGGCCCGAATTCGGGGGCTGCGAAGGTCAGCGAGACGTACGGATTGCCGCTCGTCTTGCCGGTCCGGTTCCAGCCGCCGCCGATCTCCACACGGTCCTCGGTGTAGACCCGGAAGTCGGGCTGGGCGTCGCTTTCCTTGGCCCGGTTGGGCTGGATGCGGATGCGCTTCTTCAGGCTCATCATCGCGAGCGTGCCTTCGAAAGCGCCGTTTTCCGTCTTCGTCACATATCCAAGTGCCTGTGCCATTTCTCAGTCTCCTTGTCGTTTGCCGCCTCGGGGCCCATCCCCTCGGCTGACGCGGGACCGTCGATGGCGGGCGGCGGGCGGGCGAACCCGTCAGGGCCGCAGCGCAAGCGGAGGACCGGCGGCGTGCGGTTTTTTGGAGCGAAGCGGCCCGCGAGGAAGTCCGCCCGCATAGGCGGACGGGGAAAAAGCCGCGCGACGCCGGTTTCGCCCGACCGGCGTTCGCCATAGCTCCATAAAGCGAGAAGCCGAGGGGATGGGCCCATGGCGCCCGCGTTGCAGGGAGACCGAAATGGCCGCCGGGTGCCTGGATATGTGACGAAGACAGACGGGGGACCCGGCTCGGTCAGCGCTCCGCCTGATCAGCCTCTTGCGCCTCCGCGCGCACTGGCAGCGTCCCTACCCGACCGGAGATCATCCCAGCCTGTGGAGATCGGCGGTGGCGGGAACCGCTCAACGCTGCAGAACCGGCCCGATCCAAGCTTCTCGCCTGAGCCGACTATCAGGCTCGAATTTCGTGAGCGGAGTCACTGCCAATTCTTGACGGGTCGCCGGCCGGGACGACGAAACATCATGACGATCCGCGCAATCCGTTGATGCAAATAGCCCCCGCGCCGCTTGGCGCGGGGGCTCCCGGATACCACATGACCGCCCAATCGGCGGGGCGCGGACCTCCAGCATTGGGTGAAAGGTCCGCGCCCCGCCTCCCCCGGATCAACCGAGAATGCTAGCTGGAAAGCTGCTTGGCGCGGCGGGCGTTTTCGGTGAGCCGACCGGCTCCGGCCTTAGTGTAGGCGGTAAAGGGGAACCCCATATAGCGCGGCAGCCAGCCTTCCTTCTTCTCGCGCCCCTCGCCGGTCAGGAAGTCGCGGACGATTTTCTTTTGCACCTTGGCCGTGGCGCTGACGTTGCCATCCGCGACCGCCTTGCCGCCGATATGTTTGAGCATCGCATTGATCGCGGCCTTGTCGCGGATGAACTCGAAGAAGGCATCGTCCGGCTCCCAGACCGCGCCCATATCGACGTTCAGATGGCATCCGATCTGCTCGATGACGCAGGTGCCTGCCTGCAAGGTCTCGGCCATGACGAAGGTCAGAGCGCGCATCACCTCGGCGTCACTGAGCTTTATGAGAGTGGCGAACAACTGCCCGGCGCGATGGTCGTCGCCGTTGGAGCGCACGACCGAAGACCCAAGTTGGGGCAGGCCGAGAAGTTTCAGGATTTCGGTGTGCTCGGCGTCGAACGCAGCCTGTGCCCTCGATTTGGCAAGGCTCTCGGCGGTGATCTCCTTGTCGGCCTTTTGCGGTTCAGGCCGCGTCTGCCATAGAGCTGACCCGCCGATGGCATGGGCGACCATGAGGCGCAAGGCGAGTTGCGGCTGGCTCAACAGTGCATGGCGCACGGCGGCATGCCGGTGCAGTTCGATATAGTTCTGCGCGGCGGCGGTGAGTTCGGGACGTACCGCCTGCGCTTCCGCTTCCGTGGCATCGCCACCGGCCAGTTTCCTCAACCGCTTGTCATGCTCCTTTCGCGTGATGAACCCTTCGTGGAACGCCACTTCGCCATTAGGCCGGACCTCGACATAGGCCCGTCCGCCGTCCTTCTTCGCAGTCTTCACATGATCCCATGAATGGAAGTGCTCGCCGCAGTCGAGGACAACCACATCGTCCCATCCGGCCTTGATCAGCGCTTCGCGTTTCTCCGCGATCGCCGCGTTCTGCAGTAACCAGAACTGTTCGGTGTCGGCGAAATAGCCGCCCTCCCCGAATAGGTCGGTGACGATCTCACCGGTGTAGCTGTCGAGCGGAAACAGCGCGACGCCGGTCTTGATCTCGCCGCCGAACAGCCATTGCTTTAGCTGCCAGCCACGCGGCGCGTACTGTTCGGGATCGCGGAACAGGGCGAGCCATTCGGCCTGCTGCGCCTCGCTGGCGAGCGTCAGTTGCCGGATGGTCTGCGTGTCGATTTCCTCGGCGCGATAGGCTTCGCGAATGTCCGGCAACAGATTGCCAAGCGCCAAAGCGCGTTTGACCATGATCTCGGTTGTGCCGAAGGTGGCGGCGATGTCCTCGACCGTCCGGCCTTCCGCAACCAGCCGGGCGAACGTCTCATATTGCGCCATTTCGTCGGGGTCGAGCCGGGCGATGTTCTCGATCAGCGAAGCCTCGAGTGCTGCCGCATCGTCGCCGTCTGCCATCACGGCGCACGGCACCGGTTCGACTTCGCCGCCTTCCTTGGCGATCGTTTTGAGCGAGAAGAACCGCCGCCGCCCGGCGACGATCTCGTAGCCCTTGCCGTTCGGGCGAACGAGCAGGGGCTGCTGCACACCACGCGCCCGGATGGACGGCAGGATGTCGGAAACGTCCGGGGCCTTGCGGGCATGGCGCATGTTGAAGGCGGAGACCTTCAACTGGTCGAGCGGGATGTGAGTGAGTTCCATGGGTCAGTCCTCCTGCTTGTGGTCGGGGGTAGATGCGTCGCGTGCGGCGGCGCGAAGAAAATCGATGAGGTCGCACTGATCGCGTGCGGCCTGATCGAACAGGCCGACATCGCAGGGCTTCTGCGCGGCATCGGGATTGCGTTTCGGGGTCATCGGCGCGGCCATCCGGGCGACAATCCGGTCGCGCAGCGTGATCGGCGCGACACCGGGAACGAGAACCTGCTCGCCTTCGGGCGTGATCTCGGTCGCCGTGGGGCGGGTGGCCTCGGTCATCGCCCTGCCCTCACCGCGACCAGAAGACATGAACGTCCTCGAAGCCGAGTTCGACCGTGAACACGTCGCCGTTAAGTTCCAGGTCGCGGGCCATCGCCGCGTAGTCGATGTAGTGGATCAGCGTCGGCGGGATGTCGGTGGTTTCTTCGGTGATCTCCTGCACGAAGTCGGCAAGCGAGCGATAGCGCCCGGCATATTCATCAAAGGCAGCCTCGGCCTGATCGATGTCACCGCCGAAATGCTCCAGCACCTTCGCACCCAGCTCGCCGCGCTCGGCGATGAACGCGGCCAGCGCCACAACGCGGTCGATGCCGGAATATTCGTGAAGCTCCACGCCATCGAAACCCTCATGGTCGTGGATCGCCCATTCCTCCGCGCCGGGGATGGGAGAGGTTTGCAGCATCGCGGAAATCTCCGCCTGTATGGCTTCCGGGTCCTGATTGGCGTCGATCCAGCGCCCGTGCAAATAGCCGTTGTTGTAGGCCGCAAGGCAGGCCACATAGATGCGTAACCCCGTGCTTGCCGCTTGCTTAAAGGTTGGTTGGGTGTGCTCGGTCATGGCCGCTCTCTCCGTCTCCCCGCCGCTTTCCCCCGAGGTGGGGGGCGGCGAAGAGGCCCGGCAGCCCCGAGCTTCAGAGGCGCGGCGCAACCGGTTCGGTAGGAGAAAAAGAACGAGCTTGACGGACAAAAAGCCGAAGCGGTTGCGGCGCGACCGCTCGGGGCTATAAGGGCCGACCGCCCCCCACCTCGGGGGAAAGCAAAAAAGAAAACCGCGCCGGCTTTAGCCGGCGACCTTATCCCGAAACGTGAGCTTCGGGCCCGCGCCAGGGGGCGAAGCCGGATGGCCGAGACCGACCGAGCGAAGCGAGGAGAAAGCGGGCTCGGTTCACGAGCACCCGGTGCGCGGCGAGAGCCGCGCAGGCGCCCTTGCTATGAGTCCCGCTGCTGCTGCTGGCTGGGCAATGCGGAAACTGCCCGATTTCAGACTTTGGCTTACTTGCGAGACTTGCCATCACTGCGATCGAGCAAAGTCGCAGGTTCGATCTGGAGAACCTTCGCCAACTTATCGATCATATCTATGCTGGCACCGTAAACGCTGCGTTCAAGCGCACTGATATAGGTTCGGTCGACGCCCGCCTCATGCGCAAGCGCCTCCTGCGACAGTCCCCTTTTTTGGCGGTGCCGGCGCAGATTGCGGGCAAAGACCTCTCGAATCTCCATGCATGAGAGGCCAGCCTCTTGTCGAGCATTTCACCACGGAGTATTCTCGACAAAGCGACCTTGAATTCTTGAAGTGAAATTGACTTGCCTTAAGAACCCGGCAAAGAGGACGCGAATGCGAAGTTTGGGGAGATCATGCAAGTAGCTGGCGGAAAGCAGTCACTTTCGGACGAAGTGCCGTGGTCTGACAGCCTGACCGTCTACGACAACGAGCACTTCACGATCTATATGCGACTCTTGGACGCCTCTGCCGATGAGGCGAGCGAGGAGGAAATGGCCGAGCTCATCCTCGGCATCGACCCGGTGAAGGAACCGGAGCGCGCCCGGAAAGCAGTGCGAAGCCACCTCGATCGGGCAAACTGGATCGTGACGACCGGATACAAGGAACTGTTTGCCGGCTGACAGGCGCCGCTGACGCTGGCATGGACTGGTTCTCCTTTACAGGAGGAATTCGCGATATCCGCCTTTCATCAGCGCACGGCCGCGCACAACGGCGCGGCGGATGCGATCGCGAAGATGATTGCCCGGGTCTGCCCAGTCGTCCTGGATGCGCTCCCAGCCCAACAGCGCAATCGCGATGTCGCGGTGCGGCGCCCCGTCAAGGCTGCCGTCGAGTGCCCGAAGCACGAAACGAAGGCGATTGCCGCGTGCGTCCGCCGGAAAGAGACCGGCTGGAAAGCGGCCTTTGGCGTGAAGCGCATTGAGGCAATCGAGCGCCATCAGACGATGTTTCGCCGATGTGGCGTGCCAGATCGCATCCACGCGCAGCCGCACAGGTTCCGTAATATCCGCGCCGGTGGCACAGAGCTGGAGATTCCGGCCGCCAGCACGCAGCAAAACGTGCTGATGGTCATCAGATGTCGTCAGGATCGTTGTGTGGCACGACATACCGGCCAGATCAAAGAATGGCGGCGCCGCCGGGCGATCGGCAATGACCGGTAGTACCCGCGGACATTGCCGCGGGCACCAGAAGACAGAAGCATCAGAGCTTGCGGAATCGGCGAAACAAAATACCCCAGCGTGACAGATCCACCGTCGACCTGATCGCCTGGAGCGCCGCGCGCCCTTTGGAGCACGTCGCCTGCCGGACCGCGATGGCGAGCTGCCGCCTGAACTCCGGATTGCGCCTGAGGAATTCCCACGCCCATTCGCGCCGCGTCAGGCGAGCGGTGTAGGCGTATGCTTTCTCATTCCGCCAGTCCGGCCGGTCAGCATCGGAACATGTCGCCATCATGCCGGTTCACCTCCCCATACGAACAGAAACGCTGCTGACAACCATCAGCTGCCGCGCGCGGACACGGGTGCCCACAGAACGGGTTTGGCAAGACCGCTAATACGGCGGACCTCGTTGAGGCTCTCAGCTGATACGGGAAGAAACCCGGCAACGGCGCGCGTGGTGCCGATGGTCCGCGGTGCAGCGATGCGTTCCAGTGGCCAGCCTGCACGGTTCAGGATCCGCTCCATGCGCAGATCGGTCACGGTCACAATCTTGCGCAGGCCGCGCGAGAGCCCGAATTCGATCATGCCGGCAAACAGTTCGTAGGTGCCGCGCGCAATGCCCCCTGCCCTTTTTGGAGCGGATGGCGGCAGGTCCAGTGCAAAACGGCTGCTCTCCCAGACATGAGGCGTCTGCGGCGCCGACAGGCCGTCCAGAAGGGCGGGGAATGTGTCGCGCAGCATTGTGGGCCCGGTCGTGGGTAGGAGACGGACGCACCCATCGACGCGCTCTTCCTCACCACGAAGCAGGAGATAGTGAGGCTTCAATGAGTCGAAGGTGTCGATCTCGAACCCGCCGCTGGTACAAACGTCCCAATCGAGCCGCCCCTTGAAGACGCGGTAGCGCAGGCGATGCATTTCGTTAAGTTCGTCGGCGAAGTCGCCGTATTGATCGGGCGCAATAAGCTGCAACATCAGGGCCTCCTCGCAAGAATGACCCTGAAATTGAATGTGAAGCGGACCCGCGAAGCATCCTGTCGAGTTTCACAGGAACCAAATCAAACTAATCATCGACGGACCGGTCCGTTGGCGGAAAAGCGGGCGATGGCCTGCGCTCTGGTGCGAACGCCGAGCTTTGCCTTGGCGTTGTCGAGATGAAATGTAGCCGTGCGCTGCGTGATATCCAGTATGGAGCCGATATCGCGTGCCGACTTGCCGCGGGCCGCCCATTGCAGGCATTCGTATTCACGCGGTGTAAGCAGAACACCATCCACAATTCGATTATCTGAGAGCTTGCGACGGATATGGATGTGAAAGCACGTAGCCATGAGTTGAAGCGCCTGCTCATAGCGATCGGTGACACGCAGGAAGGCTGGATTGAGTTCGTCAGCGGCAAAGGTCATCGCTGCAACGCAGCCCCGGCGATCCACAATCGGGATAGTCAAACCACAGCAGATGCCGAACTCAGCTGCTTCATCGAACAGTCGTTGCTGAACCTGTGATCTCTCAACCCCACTTCGATCCGGCCCCCATCGGAACGGACATCCGCCGCACCGAGCACGCATTATGACGGGATCAATTTCCTGATACTGGTTGTACAAATAGTGCGCGGTCCAGCGACTTGGATAGTTCGATATCAACTTGGGTTTGCCCGACGGACGCGACGTCAACGAAAGATAAGCAAATGTGAGGATACCGAGGCTTTCTGACACACCAGCCATTACTTCACGGAAATCCTTCTCGTCAACGCTGTCCCACAAGCGCTCAAGGAAAGGTCCGAAGATGCCTTGTGTATCCTTCATCATGGACCGGTGCGACTTACCGGCCAATCCAATCGCCCGGCTCAAAGCCGTGGAGAATGCTTTGCAAAAAAGGCATATGGCTCGCCGTGGCCAGATCAATCCGGACGTCCCGGATAGAGTGTTCAATCATTGATTCGTCCTCAACGGCCGTGGACGACTCGGAGGCGGCTGGTTATTCAGGAAGTGGGATTTTTTCAGCTGGCTGAAGGATTTCGAAACCCCGTTGCACCGCGGGCCGATTTGCAATTTCGAGATACCAACGCTTTACATTGGGATATTCGGCAAGGTCGATTCCGATGCGACCGAAACGAGAAACCCAGGGCCAGGCGGAAATATCTGCAATACTCAATTCCTCAGCCAAGAATTCTACCTCTTCCAGACGCTTGTCCATAACGCTGTAGAGCCGTGCAACTTCTTTCCTAAAACGGTCCAGCGCAAAGGGCGCCATATCAGCATTCGTCTGGAAAAATCCGAGCTGCCCGGACACTGGCCCCTGGCCGGCAGAATGCCAGAAAAGCCACTCTATGCAGGACCAGTAATTGCGTTGACTGCAAGGGATAAGTCGCCCGGTAAGCTGGCCGAGATAAAAGAGGATCGCCCCGGACTCCATGAGCGTCACCCCCTGCCTGTCATCAACGATAGCCGGGATCTTGTTGTTCGGGCTGATCTTCAGAAAGTCAGAGGCAAATTGCTCGCCTTGCCCGATATCGACAGGCACCACTTTATAAGTGACGCCCATCTCCTCGACTGCGATGTTGGCTTTCTGGCTATTCGGAGTCGTCCAAGTGTAAAGGTGGATCAAGGCACTCTCCTCCCTCTGGTCGGGAAACTAAAGGTTCAGCGGACTGAGTGCTCATGAATTTTGTGCGGCCTGTAATAATAAAACGGGGCATCCAAATTGATAACCCCAGGAGCGCCTGCTCCTGATGGCCGGGAATATGGCAAGTTCGCAAAGCGAACGTGCCCATATGGACAGAGATCGGCGGACAAGCCCGTCGCCAACTCAGACTCTGGAGGATATACTGCTTCAGGCAGCCGGGTTGGTGCATCCGCTATGAGGCACAATACCATGGTTGGTACGCTTATCATCAATGTCGATGTTCACACCGGCGCAGCCAGAGCACTGACCGCCGAGCCGAGTTCATGCCAAGAGTTCAGGCGTCAGAGTTGGCACCCGTCTCCGCCGAGGGATATCTGTGCGAGGGCTAGGCTCAGGACCTATTAATTTGATGTGAGATGTGATTCACGGTCTCTGATAAGGAGGCCCTGATGAGTGATTTGTTTTTGCTGAGCGAACGGCAGATGGCGCGGATATCGCCGTACTTCCCGTTGTCGCATGGCGTTCCGCGGGTGGTCGACCGGCGTGTGGTGAGCGGCATTGTCTACGTGATCAAGAACGGCCTGCAGTGGAAGGATGCGCCCAAGGCGTATGGCCCACACAAGACGCTCTACAACCGCTTCATCCGCTGGAGCCGGCTCGGCGTGTTCGACAGGATCTTCGCAGCGCTGGCCGGCCAAGGGCCACAACCTGAGCGCATCATGATCGACGCCACCCATCTGAAGGCCCACCGCACGGCGGCGAGCCTGCTTAAAAAGGGGATGTTCCCCGTCGTATCGGGCGCACAAAAGGCGGGCTGAACTCCAAGCTGCATGCCATTTGTGATGCACAAGGCCGTCCGCTTATCCTGCTTCTGAGCGAAGGCCAGATGAGTGATCACAAGGGCGCCAGGCTCATGGTCGACGTCTTGCCGCCCGCTGCCAGCCTCATTGGCGACAAGGGCTACGACAGCAACTGGTTTCGCCAAACCCTCGCCGACAGGGGCATCGAGCCCTGCATTCCGCCGACCAAGAGCCGCAAGCAGCCGCTCGACTACGACAAGGCGCTCTACCGCCAGCGCCACAGAATTGAGAACATGTTCGGCAAGCGCAAGGACTGGCGGCGCATCGCCACGCGCTACGACCGATGCGCCCACACCTTCTTTTCGGCAATCTGCATCGCCGCAACGATCATCTTCTGGCTTTGATCAATGAGTCCTGAGCCTA
>NZ_JAXQNM010000011.1:0-26341 GCF_034427935.1 Chelativorans sp. M5D2P16
CTAGGCTCAGGACCTATTAATTTGATGTGAGATGTGATTCACGGTCTCTGATAAGGAGGCCCTGATGAGTGATTTGTTTTTGCTGAGCGAACGGCAGATGGCGCGGATATCGCCGTACTTCCCGTTGTCGCATGGCGTTCCGCGGGTGGTCGACCGGCGTGTGGTGAGCGGCATTGTCTACGTGATCAAGAACGGCCTGCAGTGGAAGGATGCGCCCAAGGCGTATGGCCCACACAAGACGCTCTACAACCGCTTCATCCGCTGGAGCCGGCTCGGCGTGTTCGACAGGATCTTCGCAGCGCTGGCCGGCCAAGGGCCACAACCTGAGCGCATCATGATCGACGCCACCCATCTGAAGGCCCACCGCACGGCGGCGAGCCTGCTTAAAAAGGGGATGTTCCCCGTCGTATCGGGCGCACAAAAGGCGGGCTGAACTCCAAGCTGCATGCCATTTGTGATGCACAAGGCCGTCCGCTTATCCTGCTTCTGAGCGAAGGCCAGATGAGTGATCACAAGGGCGCCAGGCTCATGGTCGACGTCTTGCCGCCCGCTGCCAGCCTCATTGGCGACAAGGGCTACGACAGCAACTGGTTTCGCCAAACCCTCGCCGACAGGGGCATCGAGCCCTGCATTCCGCCGACCAAGAGCCGCAAGCAGCCGCTCGACTACGACAAGGCGCTCTACCGCCAGCGCCACAGAATTGAGAACATGTTCGGCAAGCGCAAGGACTGGCGGCGCATCGCCACGCGCTACGACCGATGCGCCCACACCTTCTTTTCGGCAATCTGCATCGCCGCAACGATCATCTTCTGGCTTTGATCAATGAGTCCTGAGCCTAATTCGAAGAAGCTGCTAATTACTCACGCGGGCACGCCCGCCCCGCTAGCTGCATATTGGTCTGCCTAGCGGATCTTTGTAAACGGTGCAGCGGACTCCCGCTTCCCGCCCTTCCTCGACTTCCGACCGAGCCGCAGCCAACGACCGCTTTCGGGATGTCTAGTTCCGAACGTGAACGACCGAATTTGGGGGCGCAAGGCGGAAAGGCTGCTACGCGCCATGTAATCGTGGCGTTCTGCAGAACGTAGTGCTCTGGCAAACCAGATCGCAGTTCTCGGCTACTCTGGGATAGAGCGGGATGAATCTAGGTTTGACCGTATCCCACCGATTCAGGCTCTCTTCATCCCGCTCTAGTGCATTCGAGCAGTTTGTGCGGATCTGCAGCTACGGACCCAACTGTTGTGCAGCTTCGGCGGGCGCGGCGAACGCTGCGCCATAGAAATGGAAGCATACCGCGACAAGGTTGAACGTATCATTTCACCCATCATCGCAACGCTTTGCCGGCCCGCGAGTTAGGGCTTCAGCAAACAGGTGCATTTCCATGCAGGAAGCAGAGCGCGACGAAGCGGCGGCGCCGTCCCATGAGCGTTCGAGCGAACCGCCTCAGGTCATCGTCGTTGACAAGACCCTGAAGGCACTGGGAATCGGAACCTTCCTAATCATTGTGGTCGTGGCGCTCTATTTCGGGCGTGATTTCCTCCTGCCCGTCGTGCTTGCGTTCCTCTTCGCCCTCGTTCTTGGTCCGGTGGTTCGATCTCTCGCCAGGCGAGGTGTTCCTGAATGGGCCACCGCGATACTGCTCGTGGTCATACTCTCCGCGCTCATCGCATCCGCGCTCTACTCCTTGAGCGGCCCGGTTTCGCAATGGATCGATGACGCGCCGCGTATCGGCCGCGAAGTGCAGGACCGGATCGCCACGCTGCGCCGCCCAGTGGATGCGGTGGTGGATGCGTCCGAGCAGGTCGAGCAACTCGCCGAATCCGAGGATCCGGAAGCGCAGCGTGTCGTCTTGAGCGAGCCGGGTCTCATCAGCCGCGCCGCCACCGGGGCGCCCGAGGTCGCCGCGCAGATCGGTGTCACTCTCATTCTGCTTCTCTTTCTGCTTTCCTCAGGCGACATGTTCTATGAAAAGCTGGTGAAATCGCTGCCCACGCTCTCGGACAAGAAGCGCGGATTGCGCATTGCGCGGACGGTCGAGCGGGATGTATCGCACTATCTTTTCACCATCTCGTTCATCAATGTCGGCCTTGGCGCCGCTGTTGCGGCGGGCATGTTTGCGATCGGCTTGCCCAATCCCGTGCTCTGGGGCGTGCTGGCCGCGCTGTTGAACTTCATTCCCTATCTCGGAGCCCTGCTCGGCGTCGTGCTTGTTGGTGTGGTCGCCCTCGTCTCCTTCGATACGATCGGGCTGGCGCTCCTTGCACCGCTCATCTATCTTGCCTGCACTACCCTCGAGGGCCAGTTGGTCACCCCGCTGGTCATCGGCCGCCGGCTTGAGATGAACCCCGTCGTGATCTTCCTGGCGATCGCATTCTGGGGCTGGCTGTGGGGGATCGTCGGCGCGCTGATCGCCGTTCCGCTTCTCGTTACGCTCAAAGTATTCGCCGATCACGTTGAAGGCCTGTCGGCTCTGGGAGAATTCCTGGCGGGGCGCGACGTGCCGCAGGTGCAGGAAGAAGAACAAGAGCGCGAACCAGCCGAATCGCCCTAGGTTCCGGCGGTCGAGCGGTGCTAAGCTTATGATCCAGTCAACATGAAGCGCCCTTCGGCGGGTTCACGAGACAGATGAAATCCATTCTCGTCGCTTCCGGATGCCTGCTTATCGTCGTGACGCTACTATCATTCGTGAAAAGCGCGAGGTGGTGGATTCGCGGCGCGGACTTTCCGCGCCTGCAGATCGCCGTCTCGATCGCCGTTGTGCTGTGTGCGTACCTGTTCCTCTATGGAGGGGAGGACACGTGGGACGTAATTTTCCTGATCACGCTCGCAAGCGCGCTCGGCTACCAGGGTTTTCGGATATTTCCTTACACGATCGTGGCGCCTCGTCAGGTTGCGAAGGCACCCGACGATGCAGATCCGGCAAACTCGATCCGCCTCCTGATCGCGAATGTCCTGATGGAGAACCGGAAAGCCCAGCGATTTATGGCTCTCGTGCAGGAAACCCGACCGGATATCATCCTGGCCGTGGAGACCGATGCCTGGTGGGACGAGCGGTTGCGCGAGTTGAACGACGATTATCCGCATTCCATCAAGCAACCGCAAGAAAACCACTACGGCATGCACCTTTTATCCAAACTGGAACTGGATTCACCCGAAGTGCGGTTCCTGGTGGAAGAGGACGTGCCCTCGGTCCGCGCTTCCGTGCGCTTGCGATCCGGCCGGTGGATCGCATTCTTCGGCGTGCACCCGCGACCGCCGGAGCCGCGAACCGACACCGAGGAACGCGATGCCGAAATCCTGATCGTGGGCAGGCAGGTGAAGGCGCAGAACCGGCCGGCGATCGTTGCGGGCGATCTCAACGACGTCGCGTGGTCCCACACCACACGCCTTTTCCAGCGCATCAGCGGTACGCTCGATCCGCGGCGCGGGCGCGGCATGTTCAGCACCTTCCACGCCCGATACCCCCTGTTTCGGTGGCCTCTGGACCATATTTTCCATGACGCCGCCTATATGCTTGTCCGCCTGCAGCGCCTTCGCGATATCGGTTCAGATCACTTCCCGGTCCTGGCGGAACTGCACTACAGTCCAAAGGCGGCCAACGGGCAGGAGGCACCAGAACCCGACCAGGGCGACCGGGCGGAAGCTGGAGAAAAGATCGCCGAGGGCAAGGCCGCCGATTAGGCGATTGGCGGCGTCCGAGCAGTGGCGGCCATCACATGCATGGAACCAAACGGCTCGCAGGCTGTTCGGTTTGGCCACCGTTCCGGAGATCGGCTGGTGCCGCGGAGGTTTTCCATGTCCGAGTCAGTGGTCCTAAGGGGGATGGGCGCCATCGCCCACAAGAACGGCGTTGCATTCCGTGTGTGGGCGCCGCATGCCGACGCGGTATTTGTCACCGGCTCATTCAATGGCTGGTCGGATGACGAAGCCCCGATGGCGGCGGAGGGCGATGGGATCTGGTACGCCGATGTGGCCGGAGCAAAACCCGGCGACGAATATCGGTTCCTGATCCGCAATGGTGAAAAGGTTCTGTCGCGCATCGACCCATATGCCCGCGAAGTGACGAGCTCCGTCGGCAACGGAATTGTCGTCGAGCCAGATGAGGACTGGCATGATGTCGATTTCCAGACGCCGCCCTGGAATGAGCTGGTCATCTATGAAATGCATATCGGCACGTTCCATCGTCCAAGCGAAGAACAGCCGGGGACGTTCGAGGACGCAGGCGAAAAGCTCGCTCATTTGAAGCGGCTGGGCGTCAATGCGGTGCAGATCATGCCGGCGATGGAGTTCGCCGGCGACGTCTCATGGGGCTACAATCCCGCCCATATCTATGCCGTCGAGAGCGCCTATGGCGGGCCGGACGACTTCAAGGCCTTCATAAAGATGGCGCACCGGCACGGCATCGCCGTGATCCTCGATGTGGTCTACAACCATTTCGGCCCGAGCGACCTCGATCTCTGGCAGTTCGACGGCTGGAGCGAAGACGACAAGGGCGGGATCTATTTCTACAACGACTGGCGCAGCGAAACGCCCTGGGGCGAGACCCGCCCGGACTACGATCGCGGCGAAGTGCGGCAATTTATCCGGGACAACGCCCTCTTCTGGCTCGGCGAATACCACCTCGACGGGCTGCGCTTCGACATGACACTCTATATCCGCAACGTGCGCGGAGACGAGGCAGACGAAGGTGATGCCCTTCCCGAAGGCTGGAGCCTGCTGCAATGGATCAACGGCGAGGTCCGCGAACGCTTTCCGGGCCGCATAACCATGGCCGAGGACCTGCGCAACAAGGCCGAGATCACGGCGGCGGTCGAGCAAGGCGGGGCCGGTTTCGGCGCTCAATGGGACTCGGAGTTCGTGCACCCCATCCGCCAG
Organism: Chelativorans sp. M5D2P16; assembly: GCF_034427935.1. NCBI lineage: Bacteria > Pseudomonadati > Pseudomonadota > Alphaproteobacteria > Hyphomicrobiales > Phyllobacteriaceae > Chelativorans > Chelativorans sp. M5D2P16. The sequence goes on from NZ_JAXQNM010000011.1 coordinate 4,873, forward strand.
GTGCTGATCACCGGCGACGACGAGGCGCGCCACATGGCGACCGTCGCCCACGCGCTCCAACATTCCTACAACGGTGATCCGTTCCAGCGGGTTGTCTATACTGAATCGCACGACGAGGTGGCCAATGGCCGCGCGCGCGTTCCCCACGAGATCGCGCCCGACGATTTCTCCCATTGGGCGGCACAAAAGCGCTCTACCCTCGGGGCGGCGCTGATGTTCACCGCGCCGGGCATCCCGATGCTTTTCCAGGGGCAGGAATTCCTCCAGGGTGAGTGGTTTCAGGACACCGTGCCGCTCGAGTGGGATCAGAGCGACGAATTCAGCGGCATCGTCCGGCTCTATCACGACCTCATTCGCCTGCGTCTGAACCGCTCTGACGCCACCCGCGGCCTGCTCGGACGCGACATAACGATCCCCCGCGTGGACGAGGAACAAAAGCTCCTCACCTTCCACCGTTCGGTGGAAGGCGGGCCAGGGGACGATGTGATTGTCGTCGCGAACTTCAGCCACGCGCCCCGGGAGGCCTATTGTATCGGCTTTCCCCGTCAGGGCGTATGGAAACTCCGCCTGAACACCGATTGGGTTGGTTACAGTCCGGATTTCGGCAATTTCTCCAGCCAGGATGCCGTCGCTGAACCCGGCGAATGCGACGGAATGGCCTGGTCGGGCGAGATCGCGGTCGGGCCCTACAGCGCGCTGATTTTTTCGCAGGACGATTAGCCGAGCCCCATCAGAGGGGCTCACACGACCTGGAGTTCATATTGGTCGCTCGCTTCAGAACTTTGTGGGAGAGTGCTAGTACCAGCCTGTGGTTCGTTCCCGGCCTTCTGGTTCTCGGTGCCGTGCTGCTCGCCTGGTCTGCATCAGCCATCGAGGTCGATACGGGAGGTGCAGCAACCTGGTGGTTGCACAGTGGCGATGCCGAGGACGCATCGACGATGCTTTCGGCACTGCTTCCCGCGATGATCAGCATGGCCACGCTGGTGATTTCAATCACGGTGGTGGTCCTGGTCCTTGCGGCTGGTCAGCTCGGACCGCGACTGATCCGGAATTTCATGGCCAGCGTACCAACACAACTCATGCTGGGCATCTTCCTGGCCACGGTCGTCTATCTCATCCTCGTGCTCCGCTTTCTGAATGACGGCCGTCAGGGCGACACCGCGCATCATCTGGCCGTAACCATCGCGACCGCGCTCGTGCTGATCTGCGTGTTCTTGCTGCTGCTGTTCGTTCATCATCTCGCCCGTTCGATCGTCTCCGATACGGTTATCGAACGGGTCGGGCACGAGCTCGACGCCGCCATCCTTCGCATGCTGCCCGAGGCGAAGGATGGCAGCCCCCGGCACGAGCCGCCAGCGTTGTTTCAGGGAGGGATCAGTCTGTGCCTGCCGGATGGAGGCTATGTGCAGGCCATAGACTATGAGGGGTTGGTCGCCTGTGCGCACAAGGCGGGTGCGGTGATCGAGCTTCACTTCCGGCCGGGACAGCTCCTGATCGGGCAGGGCGACCACGGGCGCGTTCATGCCGTCTCTGCGTTGGATGAAGAGATGCTGGGCGAAATTTCGGAGTATGTCGTCCTCGGCAGCCAGCGGACCGCCGCCCAGGACCTGGAATTCGCTGTGCGGCAACTGGTCGAAGTTGCGCTGCGAGCACTGTCACCCGGGATCAACGATCCCTTCACGGCTATCGCGGCGATCGATCGGCTCACACTGTCACTCGCGCTCGTCATGCGCCGCGACGAAGCGCAGGCGGCCTGGAGCGATGAGGAAGGAACCATCCGGGTGACAAGCAAGGTCACCAGCTTCGGCGGCATCGTCGACGCGGCCTTCAATCAGATCCGGCAAGCGACGAGCCAGCCGGCCGTCCTCATCCAACTGATGACGGCATTGGTGCTGCTGTCAGAGCACGTCCGTCGCAAAGAGCATCGTGAAACGCTTCTAAAGCATGTCGAACTTGTGCTTGCAGCCGGCTCTAGGTCGATCGAGGATGCCTTCGATCTGAACGCCTTGAAAGAGCGCGGTGATCTCGCACGCGCTTGTCTGGACGGCGTCGATCGTCTGCCCGGTGCCATGATCAAACGCTCTTGAACGCGTCGGGCACAGCATCGGAAATCGTGCCCGCACCTGTTGCAAGCACTTGTCCAACGTCCTTATCCCCTCGGGGCTATCGGCCGCGGGCGCGGGATGCGTTCAGCGCCACGGCGGCGCGGATGAGCGCCGTGAACGCTTCTTCGTTGATCTCCTCGCCCTCACGGATATCGATGGCACGCCTGGTGTTGCCCTCGAGGCTGGCGTTGAACAGGCCCGAGGGGTCTTCCAGAGAGGCACCCTTGGCGAAGGTCAGCTTCACATAATTCCTGTATGTCTCGCCGGTGCAGATGATTCCGGCGTGCGACCAGACCGGAACCCCTCTCCACTTCCATTCCTCGACCACTTCAGGATCGGCCTGCTTGATAAGCGCTCGGACCCCGGCGAGCGTCTCGCCCCGCCAATCATTCAGCTCCTCGATTCGCGCATCTATCAGCTGAGAAGGAGAGCCTTCCGCTTCTGTCTTCTTCATGCCGCCCTCGCTCATTTTTCTGGCTGGTGTCGTTCTCTGCATGCGTGGTTTCGCTTCTGTTCACATCCTTTCACCGGGCAACTGGCTGGCTTGCTCCACCCACGCGACGAATTGCGCTTCGTCGAATTGGTCCTCGTAGATGTCGAGGTAGCGCACATCCTCGTGCTTGGACGCGCCGGGCGGGACAGGACTGAGTGACGCGCCACGGAAGAAGGTCACCTTGATGTACTTCGTGAAGCAATGGAAGCTGAGGAACCAGCCCTGGCCCTCGTCCTCGACGCCGTAGAAGGGCGAATTCCATTTGACTGCCTTGCGCACGCCGGGAACGACGCGTTCGATGAGCGCGTCGAGGCGGCGCCCGACGTCGCTTTTCCAGCCCGGCATGGCGGCTATGTAGGCCTGCACGGGGGCGTCGCCGTAGCCCTTGGGGATCTGCGGGTTGCCGCCTGAGAGGAGGACCGGCTTTGCGGGGGGCCCTTTGGTGCCGGTCTTCTTCGCGGCGGTCGATTTCTTCGCCTTGTCGGCCATTCGTGTTCACTCCATCTCACCGGCGGGCCGCCCGCTACGCCGCTCGGTGACATAGGGCAGCACAAACATGTACAGGCCCGTGAACAGCAGCAGGAAGAGCGGGAGCAGCGGCGAATAAACCACCCAGGCCGGAGGCTCCCCCAGCCCCATGGCGACGAAGTTGGCGATGACGGTCACCGTGAAGATGATCGCCAGCCAGCGGTGAACCTGCCGAATCCACATGTTCCAACTCATTGATATCTCCTTTGATGGCGTGCCGGGGCGGATCGGACGACCCGAGATCAATCCGATCGCGCCAGCACCTTCTCCAGGGCATCAAAGAACCGCGGCCATCCGACCTTGGCGCCCCGGAAGTAGGGCTGCTGATCCGGCCGGAAGCCCTCTTGTTCCATCCGTAATAGGGTGCTTGAACCCGTCGGGATGAGAGTCCAGGTGACGACGCTTCTCAGATCCTTGGTATCCCACGTGTAGGACAGCGTCTTGTTCTGCTCGACCGTCCGGACCTGGCAGTCGACGGCACCCCAGTCTGCGCTGAGATTGAAACGGTGTCCCTCGTCCGCCTTGAAATCGTTCTTCATCAGCCAGGCCTCGATCAGGTGCGGCTGCGTGAGCGCGCGCCAGATCTTTTCCGGCGGATGCGGAATCTCCCGTTCGACGACGATGGAGAGTGTTTCGGTCATTGGTCCATCCTTCTGAGCAGGTCTTCGAGATCGTCGAACCGGTCTTGCCAGAAGCCGGACATCTGGTTCGTCCAGTCGACCAGGGGGGCGAGAGCGCCGAACTGCGGACTATAGTGCGTCTGGCGTCCCACGTGGCGGTCGCGCACCAGCCCGGCCCGCTTCAGAATCCCGAGATGCTTCGAGACGGCCGGTTGCGAGATCCCGGCCCGGGCCGTCAGGGCCCCGACCGTCAGGTCCCCCTCGCGGCACAGCCGCTCGAAGATGGCCCGTCGAGTCGGATCGGCGAGCGCTCTGAAAAGGGCATCGTGGGGCTGCGGCATCGTCATCGATAACCTTCTGGCTATTCATTGAACCGATAACCGTCGGGATATGCGTGAGTCAAGCCGGAGTGCCGGGATGCAACGCTCGCCGTTATCCGGCCTTCGAAACGACCGTCCCGGAGGGAAGCTGTTCGACTTGTCCGTGCGACCGGAAGGGCGGTGTGGCGGTTTCCGGGGCGCTCAGCCTGTCTGCAACAATTGCGATATCCCGCGTACGGTGACACGGGTGTTCGACAACACCGCCTTTCAGGGCAAATGTCTCCGGTGGCCACCGCTTCGTTCCTGATCGGCATCGAGCGGCCGGGCTTCCGACGGCAGCAGCACCGGTACACCATCGCGCACGGGATAAGCGAGCCGCGCCTTGGCAGAGACGAGTTCCGCACGTTCGGGATCCCACTTCAAGGGCCCTTTCGTAAGCGGGCAAACCAGGAGCTCAAGAAGCTTCGGCTCGATCAACCGCCGGCCGCTCCGCCCGCCGTCAGCCATGTCGGCGAAGCCTCCATATCCGTTTCCATTGCCGCCTCTCTCCTGATGAGCTGCGCCCGAAGACATAGCACAATCGGCGCTTCGGCAGGAGACGGGAAAACTCGCGTGGCACCGCTGGTGCCCTATTGCAAGCTGGAGGGGGACCTGTCGCCACCGCGCGCCAGCGACAGCTCCGTGACGGCAACGAGCGTTTCTGCCCGGGTCTTCAGATCGGCAGCCTCCAGAAGCGCCTGTTTCTCCTCCGGTCCGAAGGGCGCCATCATGGACAGTGTATTGACCAGCAGATCGTTTGCAGCACCGCGGATGCTGTCCCAGTCGGCTTCCAGGTTGTTGGCTTCAAGATAGGCCTGGAAGACCTGCAGGAGCGCTGCCCGGTCGATACGGCCCGTGCTGTTGTCCGCCTCGAAATCCGCACCGAGGGGCGCAATGCGGCATTGCCGGAAGGGCGTGCCGGCGCGGACCTCGCCGCGGCACCGGAAACGGCAGATGCCCACGAGCGAAATGAGATAGCGGCCGTCGCCGCTCTCGGCAAAGGAGACCACCCGCCCCGCGCAACCGATGGCGCTGAGCGCCGGCTCCGTACCGGTCGGGCCATCCTCGTGAGCGCCGAGGTCCGGCTGTATCATGCCGATCACCCGCGCCCCGGCGAGCGCATGGTCAACCATCGCGATATAGCGCGGCTCAAAGATATTGAGCGGCAGGCGGCACCCCGGCAGGAGGAGCGCTCCCGCCAGCGGAAAGACCGGGATCTGATCCGGCACCGCGGACGCATCGGCGTAATGTGCATTTCCAGCCTTCAAGGCCCGCTCCTGCATCCCGCGTTCCGGAAGACCGATGGCCGGCGACGCCATGCTCCTCAGGAAAACAGCAGTGAGGACAGCCTGCGCCTGGCTGACAGCGTCACCGGGTCGCTCGCACCCCACGCGTCGAAAAGCTCGAGGAGCTTCGTCCGTGCTGCATCGTCCTTCCAGCCACGATCGGCCTTGACGATGGCCAGCAGGTTCTCTACCGCCTCCTCGCGCTGCCCTTGAGCGTTGCGAACCAGCGCCAGATCGAAGCGCGCTTCATGGTCGGACGGATCGGCCTCGAGCCGCCTTTGCAGCTCGGCCGGATCGCCGAGTTCGGCCACCTGTTCGGCGAGAGCCATCTTGGCACGCACCGCGGCGACGGCAGCGGCATCCTTCTTGGCTTCCGGCACGCGCTCGAGCACGGCACGCGCCTCGTCCGCCTGCCCCGCCTCGAAAAGCAGGTCGGCGAGACCGGCCAACGCCTCGACGTGCTCCGGCTCCTGTTGCAGGACGGCCGAATAGATCTGCGCCGCCGTTTGCGGATCGCCACCCTCGCGCGCCTCGGAGGCAGCGGCGAGCGCTTCGTCGATCTTGTTGCCGCCGCCGGCTGAGATCTTCTTTACGAACTCGCGGATCTGGCTTTCGGGAACCGCGCCCATGAAGCCGTCCACGGGCTGGCCGTCCTTGAAGGCGATGACGGCGGGGATGGACTGGATGCCGAGCTGGCCCGGAATGGCGGGATGCTCATCGATGTTGAGCTTGACCAGTTTCACCTGGCCGCCCGATTCGCGCACCACCTTCTCCAGTGCCGGCGCCAGCTGCTTGCAGGGGCCGCACCAGGGAGCCCAGAAATCGACGAGTACCGGCTGCCGCCGCGATTCCTGGATAACGTCGGCGCTGAAGGCGGCCGTGGAGGTCTCCTTGATCACCTCTCCCGCCGCGGGCGCGCCCAGCAGATCGGCCGCCCCGCTCGGGGCGACGTTTTCCCGCCCCGCGCCGAAGCTGACATTCGCCGTCATCCCGGTGCCCGATCCGCCGTAGGGATTGTCGCGGTCGCTCATTGCTGCCCCTTCCTGTCTTTATGCCCTGCGCACCACCTTGTGTGCTCTACGTGGCAGGGCAGGATACGTGATGTGGCCATCATTGTGAAACTTTCAAGATCAGCGGCTCGTGCCCGGTCGCTTCCAGAAAGCGCGGGAGATCCGCCCGGGCGATGGAGGTGGTCGCTTCGTTGTGAAGCGGATGGGCGTTGATGATCTCGTGCGCCATCAGAGCCTCGTCGAGGACCACCGTCACCTCTCCCGCAATGTCGTTGACCACCCCGAACAGCGTGACCGCTCCGGGCGAGACGCCGAGATAATCCATGAGCCTGTCGGGCCTTCCGAAGGACACCCGGCCGGAGGCCCCGATGATGTGATGGATGGACTTGAGGTCCACCCGGGCATCCTCCTCCACGGACACCAGAAAATGCCGGTCTTTCCTGTCCTTGAGAAAGAGGTTCTTCGTGTGCGCCCCGGGGATCTCCCCGCGCAGGCTCTGTGATTCCTCGACCGTGAAGAGCGGCGGGTGCTGCCGCGTCGTCACCGGGATGCCGAGCTCGGCAAGATAGTCGAACAACGCTTGCGGTGATTTCGGCATCGGTTCCCCGTCATGCGACATCTTCCAGGATTGCTGGTGTAAGCGTTCTGGCCGCCGCGACGCAAGGTGCCACGGAAAACACGCGGCCGCCCACCCGCCTTCCGCATGCGAATCCACCAAGAACAAAAAATGCCACACGATTCCCTGTTGCATTCGGCCGGCACTTCAGCCATATAAGCGCCGCTTACGGTGTTTGCCGTGAAAGCGGGTGTAGCTCAGGGGTAGAGCACAACCTTGCCAAGGTTGGGGTCGAGGGTTCGAATCCCTTCGCCCGCTCCAGTTTCCAAAGGTCCTCAAAGCCGCGGAACGCCGCGGCTTTCATGTTTTCAGGGCGGCTCAGATCCCAATCCGAAATCTTACCTCGACAGGCCAGGGTTACCGCGCGGTTACCAGATTGCGGATTCGACGCAGCTTGAAATCGCGGTGTTCGCCCGCTGTCAGGCGGTCGATGATCCAGCTCCAGAATGTGAGCTCCAGCCCGAACGTTATCTCCTCGGGATGGCCGCAGCCCCTACTCCCGCAGCCAACACTCCAATGAAGGACAGTGACTGAACTGATGAGAAAGAACGCTATCCCGGATTTCAACGATCGTCGCAAGCACGCGGCGCAGGCACGCCAGGCCATGCTGGAAAAGTTCCGTGCGGCGCCAGGGCCAGACGATCCGCGCATGGTCGAGAAGCGCCGCGAGCGCGAGGCGATCGCCAAGGCCCGGGCCGAGCGCCAGGCCGAGCGCGAGCGCGCCCGGCAGGAGAAGGAGGCTGAACTCGTCCGCCAGGCCGAGATTGCGGCAAGCACTGCCGCGGAGGCCGAGCGCCTCGCGGCCGAGGAAGCGGCACGTCTTGCCGCCGAGGAGGCTGAGCGCGATACGCTTCTCAGGGCTGACCAGAAGGCCGCCCGCGACGCACGCTACGCCGCCCGCAAGGCCGCAAAGAAGGAACGTCGTAAGGGCGGCAGCCGAGACAGGGGCTACTGAGGGCGCCTCGGGCTCGAAACCCTCGCCCGCTCCGGCTTCTCCAAAACCTCAAAGCCGCGGAACGTTGCGGCTTTTGTGTTTCAGGGTCTGTGCGACCCTGATCGCCAGCGTTATTGCCACGTGAGGCTTGTGCCCGAACGATACTGCCCCGTGACGTCGGCCGGCGGCTCGTAGAAGATCGAGCTTTTCTCAAGGTCAATTCGAACCAGACCGCCGCCATGTGCAACCATTTGCCTCCAGATCTCAAACCCCTTGAGGATGGCAGCCTCCCAGTCTGCCAAGGAGCATCGTCCGACTTCGAGATGGCCAACCATGCTCTTAATTGTTTTCAACAAGCCATAGTCAACCTGATCGATGCCGGCGAGAAAGCTATCGGCGTCGTTCCGATCAGTTTCCTGCTTGCCTATTTCGGGAAGGCGTTCATAACCGCCGATCCCACGCACATGATGATCATAGCCGTCGCGGTCGGTGGGATCACGCTCGTGCCCATCGCGCTGAAGCTCCTGTGGGAGCGATACAGGGATGGATGAACCAGGCACACCCATGGGAAGCACCGGCGTGCGTCGAGTCACAGCATGGAGCCGATGTCCGAGGCACCGGTGGGATAGGCGAACATGGTCGTTTTGAGCTGCTCCGCCGTGAGGCCGTGGCGTATCGCCAAGGCAAAGATATTGATCACCTCGTCGGCATGCGGGCCGACCAGATGTGCGCCAAGGATGTGATCTGTCTCCTCGTCGACAACCACCTTGAACCCGTAGGTGGGCTCAGCGGCCTGGCGCGCGGTGAACCAGTCGGATGCCTTTTGAGCTTTAACACCAATATTGAGCCCTTTCCGGCGCGCCTCGGCTTCGCTCAGCCCCACGGCCGCTATCGGCGGGATTGTAAAAGCGACGCTCGGCACGGCGCGATAGTCCGGCTTTTGACGGTTACCTTCCAGAAGGTTCGCCGCGACCACCTTCGCGTCGTGGCTCGAGACCGGTGTGAGCGGCGGCCCCACCTGAGCGGCATCGCCGGCCGCATAGACGGCCGGATTTGAAACGCTTTGCAGGTATTCGTTGAGCCGCAAACGGCCATCCTTCACCGCCGCGCCTGCGGCATTCAGGTCGAGATCGTCGAGCGCCGGCACCCGGCCCGCCGCATGCACGACCAGATCCGCCTCGACGGCAATCTCTCGCCCTTCGAACGAGGCTTTCACCCGGTATCCGTTCGCACCTTTTTCGATCGCTTCGACGACCGTGCCGGTGCGCACATCGATTCCCGCTGTCTCGAATTTCTCCATGAGCCAGTCGACCAGATCCGGCTCGAAGTGCGTGAGCATGCGCGCACCGCGCTGCAGCACCGTCACCTGTGCTCCTGCGCGCGCTGCGATGTGCGAGAACTCGGCGGCGATATAGCCGCCGCCGACCAGAACGATCCGGCGGGGAAGGGACTCCAGTTCGAGGAATTGCTCGTTGTCGATCAAGTGCTCCTCTCCAGGGATGCCGAGCTTCATCGGTTCGGCGCCGGCGGCAATCAGAATGTGCTTGGCTTCGAGCGCCTCTCCGTCGACCTCCAGCGTGGTGCGGCCGGTGAAGCGCGCCTGCCCGTGAAAGGTATCGATGCCCTTGTCGGCAAACACCTCCTCGCGGTTCTGCGGCACCGGATTCGTGAAGCTGCGCTTGAAGGCGATCAGGTCCTGCCAGTCGACGTGGGTATCACCGGCAATGCCCTTGCCGAGCATCCGAGCGGCATGGTCGGCCGCCGTGGCGCCGCTCACAAGCATCTTCTTGGGATCGCATCCGCGCAGCGCGCACGTGCCGCCAAAGGGGCGGAAGTCAACGACGGCAACGCTCCATCCGGCTGCGCGCACGCGCATCGCGGAAACCATCGCCGCCGTGCCCGTCCCGACAATCACGAGGTCATATCGCTTGCCCATTTTCTGTCTCCACGTTTCAGGGTCGCTCCCCGCGAGTCTTCTTCCGTTTCCGTTCACCCGGCGACGAGCTTCTCAGCCACCCACTTCATACGGCGACGTTGCAACCTCTGATGGGTTCCGGTTGGTGCGCCGCAACGCGGTTCGAGACCAGCATGCGCTCTGTCGTGCGATAATATGAGCCCGATTGTCCAAGTCCACGGCAGCGGCGTGATCATTTTTCGACTCCTGCCGGCCCCGCGGCGATTATCGGCCGATTTCTGCCTACGATTGGTAGTGACGCACGGCTGGTAGTAACGCACGGCCAAGGCATGAGGCTCCCAAGCGCTCCGTCAGAATACAATCGCACCTCACGGGTGCATCAACACCGCGTGACAAACTCCTCTGTCCATTAGACGTGTGATGCCTAAGCAACAGATAAGCAAACGGTGGCCCGGTTTCGGGAGCAATAGCAGCGTGTTCAATTTGCATCTGGGGCGAACAAGCGCATGACCAAATCACCAACGCGTAGAACGACTGCTTCCGAAACGACCGGCGTCGATCGCCGGGCATTTCTTCGGGCAAGCGGCGGCGCGGCCTTGCTCGGGCTCGCCGGTTGCTCGACGGTCAGGACAGTACAACCCTTTGCGAGGCGGGAGATTGCACCCGCACCAGAGGGGCCGGCCGCGCAGCTCGGAGGCGAATTCGCCTACTACGCGGCCATGTACGCAGCGCGCCCGGAAGAGAAATTTCCGCTTCCCGCCGTGCCGTTCCAGCGCATCGAACCCGTCTATTACAGGCGGCTTGTGGACGACCCGACGGGCGAACGGCCCGGAACGATCGTCGTCGATACAAACAACCATTTTCTCTACCTCACCCAGGAAGGCGGCAAAGCCATGCGCTACGGCGTCGGCCTCGGTCGAGCTGGCTTCGAATGGTCAGGACGCGGCGATATCCAGTACAAGCGCCCCTGGCCGCGCTGGACGCCGCCGGACGAGATGGTGGCGCGCCAGCCGGAACTCGAGCCCTACAGCATCGCCAACGGCGGCATGGATCCGGGCCTCGACAATCCGCTTGGCGCACGCGCCCTGTACATCTTCCAGAACGGGGAAGATACGCTTTACCGAATCCATGGATCGCCGGAATGGTGGTCGATCGGCAAGTCTGTATCATCGGGGTGTGTTCGCATGCTCAACCAGGATGTGATCGATCTCTACGATCGCGTGGTGAGTGGCACGCCCATTCTCGTTACCAGCCTGGATGCCGCTGAAACCCTTGTATCGGCATGAACGACGGCCCCTCGGTTTCGACGGTAGAGCGACGTTCAAAGTGGCGCGTCTTTCTTGGCAAGATTGGCGCGAAATGAAAGCCATTCATAACTGAGAGCGATGGCGAGCGTGTCGACGATGTGCGCCGCCAGCGCCGCCCATGTGTAGGCACACCCAGCCGCTCCGCGGTTGCGGTGTGTACGCCGCGGCAATAGCGGCAACGGTTGAGGCCCGATACATACGTGGCGATCAGTTCGCGCTCGGCCTCGGTGAAAGGGGGGGCGCGAAGCAGGGCCTCGTGAAACTCGATCAAAGGAGCGTTGGTATCAGGAAACCTCTTGAAGACGTCCAGCAAGGTTGCGCCGGCCGGAAGGTAGGGCATGACATTTCCTCGCTTAAATCACCGATCATTCTTCAAGAGTGGAGCAAGAAATCTTACGGCTGGATTCGTAAGAGCTCGCATCCTGATCCACATATTGCCGTTTTTTCTCCCTCCGGCAGGATTGCTGCGCGAATATGCGAAAGAATGTAAGGCAGCGCTCGCTTCCTAGTAGGGATTACGCAGATCGTCACAGAGGCGGAGCTTTCACTGCGTGACGATTTGGATGTCCGGATGAAACGCATGTGCGACGAAGGCGAAGGTGATGTCGTGCGGCACGTCCCGCCCGTCCTTCGTCACCCGCACGGTGCCGATATCCCGCCCCTCCGCTATCGTCGCGCTATCGAGCGCGGAGGCCACACCGGCTTCGTAGGTGATCCGGTAACCATTCATCTCGAACCCGTCGGTCCTGACCTTTTCGAGGCTGACGATGATCGGATCACGCTCGGTTCTGACGACCACCACATGCGCCATGGCGGGGATGTCTTCGGGGAGCTCGCCATTGAAAAGGAAGGGGGTCGCGGCGGTATCATAGCTTGCATAGGGGTTGCGGCCGTAGTCGCGGAAGCCGGGATTGTTCGGGACGAGCACGAGGCCGTCTGGATGCGCCTTACGGAAGGAGCCGAACGAGACGATGCGCGAAGGTAGAAGCTTGAGCTTCTCTCCCGTCAGCGCCCCGACGATGGCTTCACCGGTGAACTGCTGCCACCAGCTTTCAGTCCGGCGGTCGTACATGACCAGGTCTGAATGCCGAAGCTTGCCGCTGGTGCCGAACTCCAGGACCTGCCCGTCCAGACGGCGGTCAAAGACAATAGCAGCGTTGCAGAGCGGACAATAGGTGACCGCGACCGGCGTGCCGGCGACCATATCATTGGCGATCTCATGCCAGGTGAGCACCCGCAGCGGATAGGCCCGGATATCCTCGCCGAGGCCGAACTGGATGACCGGCTCGCGATCGGCGATGTCCGTCACCGCAGAGGCTTTGACGAATTTCGGATTGTCGATCGAGGGAATGCCGTCGCGCGGCGGACCGCCGGAGATGATCTCGTCGAGCGGCACGGAAGACTTGGAGAAGTCCGTCTTCCAACCTTCTCGAGCCCAATCCTGAGGGCTCGCAAAGGCGATGGCGGGAGAGGCCGCAATCAGGATGACAAACAGAAAAGCTTTGCTCAGCAGTCGCATCGGTAACGGACCATCTGGCGGAATTCGCATCGATTCCACCACGGCCGTCCCTCACGGTCCAATCACCATCGCGTATTCCTCCTCCTCCTCGGATTTTTCAGGTTTGGCGGCCGGAACGGGATGCTTCTCCGCCTTCAGTTTGTCCGCCCATAGAAGCGATTTGTAATCGAAGTCGGAGGTCAGGCCCGGTTTGACGATCTCGAAATAGGGTGACAGGTCGAAATCCCGCGGCACGAACAGCGAATGGTGGCGGATGTGGAGGATCTCCCGCCGCAAGGAGCGGGAGGCGGGCGAGACAAGATCGCGTGCTTTCGTCGTCTTCGGCAGAATTGGAAAGCGCACGCTCTGGAACGCCTGCGCGATTAGCGAAGAGCAGATTGCGCGCGTCGGATCGCCGGAGCCGAACGAGATCATGCGGCGGCGCCAGCGCAGCGGCACGGGCGGCGTCGGGAAGAAATAGCGCAAAAGATCGAAGATGTTTCTCATGTCGTATGTCAGTCCCAACCGCGCGACCACCTCCTTACTCAGCAAGGTGCCCAGGGTTTTGATCGCCTGTGCACGGCCACCTTCAGCGCGCCGATGCTCATGCCGGTGACCGCTTCCGCTTCCTTCATGGTCATCTCTCGAAGCTTCAGCATTTCCACTGCCTGGCGCTGCGCGTGGGGCAATTGGAGGATGGCGCGCCGCAACTGCTCTTTGTCCTCACAATGGCTCAGATTCGCATGCTGATCCGGCTCCGAGCGAACTTCCGGCAAACACTCCACTGCAACCTCGTGCGCAGCCCGCGGGGCGCGACTACTACCTTTGCAGCCACCAACGTCACGATTTTCGTGCGACGAAGAATGGCCGCGTGTCCTTGCCACGCGAGGCGTGACGCTCCCGAGCAACGATCTCGAACCCGGCATCAGCGATCTCGCGTTCCAGTTCGTCAGCGTCAAAAACGCTAACGTACGGCGCCTTGCCGAAAAGTCGCATTACCGGAATCCCGATGTGTACCAGCAGGTTCATTTCCTTGAGGCACGGCGTTTTGGTGATGAACAGCCCACCCGGCTTCAGGAGCCGGTGAACGCCGTGCAGGGCGGCCTTCCGGGCGGCCACCAGATGCAAAACATTGAAACTCAGCACCGCATCGAATGGACCTTCAGGCCAGGAGACACTGTCAGGTGTCGCGACCTGGAAATCGATATGGGCGTGACCCTCCGCCTCCCTCTTTTCACGGGCAATGGCAATCATCTCGCCGGAAATGTCGGTCGCCACAATACGCGCCACGAAAGGTGCAAGCCTGAGCGCCGTCGTGCCCGTGCCACAGCCGAACTCGAATACGGTATCATTGCTGTCGAGCAATTTGCGCGTACGGTCGAGCGTTTGCTCATACCCAGCGATGTCGGCGATCGGGTCCTTGGCGTATTTGCGTGCGATGCGGTCCCAGAAACGGGCTTCGTTGGTAGCGCCGAACAAGGAATTCCCCCGGGTGCCGTTTTCCTGCAAGGACCCCTTACAAGAAAACGGTACTCAATTGTAAAGGTCGTCGATGCCCATGCCGACCTGCAACTCGCCGTCGAACCGGGTTCCCGTCGTCCTGGCATTAAGCCTTTCCAGCGCCTTGTCGTAAGCCTGCGCGGAAAGTGGCATATAGCCCGTAAAATGCACCCAGCTTTGTATGCTCCCGAGATAGCTTCTCAGAAACTCCTGCAAATCGGGCTTGCTGTCCAACGATGCGGCGTTGACGTAAAGGAACAGCGGCCGTGCAAGCGGCTGATAGCGCCCCGCCAAGACCTCGCGCATGGCCGGATGCACCGGTCCATTGCCGGAATCGATGCCGAGATCGTTCATCTCCTCCCAGTTCCGGAAGTAGGCGCCGACACCGAAAAAGCCGAGCGCGTCGGGGTTGACCGCGATTCCGGCAACCAGTCGTTCCTCGTCCTCGCTGGCGGTGTAATCGCTGCGGCTGGCCCGTGTTTCGCCAACGATGACGGTGGTGAAATAGTCGTAGGTTCCCGAATCCTGACCGCGCCCGAACAGCTTGATCGGGCGATCTGGCCATTCCTCACGCACCTGCTGCCAGGTCGTGACGGTGCCCTCGGCCGCCGGCTCCCAGAGCTTGCGCAATTCCTCGACCGTGATGGATTTCGCCCAGTCATTCGTCGCATTGACGACCACGGCGAGCGCATCGAAGGCGATCGGCAGTTCCACATATTCCACGCCGGCCTCGGCACAGGCCTCCATCTCTTCCTTGTTGATCGGTCGAGAGGCGTCGCTGATGTCCGTCTCGCCCGCGCAAAAACGCCGGAAGCCCGCTGTCGTCCCCGAGAAGCTCACATCGATCTCCACGCCGGCGCGTCGCGCCGCTTCGACCGTGATCGGATAAACGGTGCTCGATCCGTCAGCGGTGATCTGCTGCGCCGCCGCGTTGAATGTCATCGCTGAACTCAGGCCCACGAAGACGGCAAGAAGCAACGATTGCGTCCTCATCAGGCCGCTCCCGTTTCCGGTACCCGCGCAAGAACGCCAAATCATTTCGATTTGCCCCGCAACTCTGTCAGGACCTGTTGGAAGAAGGCCTTCACTTCCGTCCAGTTGATCTGCCCCTGCTCGAGATACAGTTCCAGCGAATCGATGGCTTCATGCTGATCGCGCTGCTCGCGGCGCTCCAACTCGGCGCGAATCTCGCCGATATGCTCTTCCGTTTCGTCCAGAATCCCTTTGAGGTCTTCCTTCGACAGGCGGCTAAGATCGTTCATGGCAACACCTCAGAACAAGACAGTGATGGCGATAAGCAGCAGCGGCACCACGATGAAGACACCCAGAACCCACACCGCAGCATAGATTTTGCGCTCGGATGCGAGTCCGGCAAGCCATTCGGCGCCGAATATCGGCAGGTTCCGCAGGAACGGCAGGCCGAAAATCAGCGCTACAGCGAACACGTTGAAGAGCACGTGGACGATGGCGATCTCCAGGGCGTGTACCGCCACGGCGCCCGTGACGGCGGTCGCCGCCAGAAGTGCCGTCACGGTGGTCCCGATATTCGCTCCCAGCATGAACGGGTAGATCTGTCGAAGGGAGAAGGTGCCCGCCCCGGCCAGGGGCACCATGAGGCTGGTCGTCGTCGACGAGGACTGCACGAATATCGTAACCAGGGTCCCGGAGAAGATACCGGTAACCGGCCCTTTGCCGATCGCGCTGTGCATGACCGCCTTTGCCCTGCCGACCATCAGCACCTTGAGAAGCTTGCCGATCTGGGTGATGGCCAGGAAGATGAGGGCAAGACCGATCACCACCATCGCCAACCCCGCGAAAATGCCCGGCAGCAGGTTGGAGACGCCTTCGAGCGTGCCGACGAGGGGCTTGGTCAGGACCTTCATGAAGTTCAGCCCGGACATGGAATAGTTGGCGTCGCCCACCAACAGCCCCGCGACCGTCTCCGAGATCCGTTGCAGAAGCCCGAACATGATCTCCAGCGGCAGAAAGATGACGATTGCGAGCAGGTTGAAGAAGTCGTGAACCGTCGCCGCCGCGAAGGCGCGCCGGAACTCCTCCTTGTCGCGCACATGTCCGAGGCTGACCAGCGTATTGGTCAGGGTCGTGCCGACATTCGAGCCCATGATCATCGGTATCGCGATCGCCACCGGCAAGCCGCCGGCGACCATACCGACGATCAGGGACGAGACGGTCGAGGAGGACTGGATCAGTGCCGTGGCGACGATGCCGATCACCAGCCCGACATAGGGGTTGGAGGCAAAGCTGAAAAGCTGCTGCGCCTGCCCGCCCGTGGCCACCTTGAAACCCGTGCCGATCAGGCTGACCGCGCTGATAAGCACGTAGACAAGAGCGATGACCGCCAGCCACTGCGGTAAACGGCTGCTACCGCGTGCCGATGCCTGATCGAGTGTTTCAGTGTGCGACATCCGCCTCTCCCCTTTGAATGGAAACCGGCTACCACCGGTGGATAACAGCCGTGTGACCGCCGCGTTTACGGCTCTGTCAGGCGGATCCGCGCCTCTTGCTTCTGCAATAAAATCGTTATGCCCGGGCTGTAGGTGTTGTTGGCAAACTGCAAAGGGCAGTGGACATCGTATGCGGAGGCCAGAGATGGAGAAGAGCGACGCAAGGACGAGCGCGGAAGATTGGCTGAAAGCCGAGTTGGACGACACTCTTGATGAGGATTACGAGCTTGAGCTTTCGGAGCCGGCCCTCTCGCTCGAACTGGCGAAGATCTACAAGAAGGCGCATCCGGACACGATCGACCGCCGCACCTATTTCCACGAACTGATCCGGCTGCAGTCGGAACTGATCAAGCTGCAGGATTGGGTGGCGCACACCAAGGAGAAGATCGTGGTCATCTTCGAGGGCCGCGATGCGGCCGGCAAGGGCGGCGTCATCAAACGCATCACACAGCGCCTCAACCCGCGGATCTGCCGCGTCGTCGCTCTGCCGGCGCCCAGCGATCGCGAAAAGACGCAATGGTACTTCCAGCGCTATGTGCCGCATCTGCCGGCGGGCGGCGAGATCGTGCTGTTCGACCGCTCCTGGTACAATCGTGCCGGCGTCGAGCGGGTGATGGGCTTCGCCACATCGGAGCAGGTGGAGGAGTTCTTCCGTGACGTACCCGAGTTCGAGCGCATGCTGGTGCGCTCCGGCGTCAGGCTCGTCAAATACTGGTTCTCCATCACCGACGAGGAACAGCAGTTGCGCTTTCTGTTGCGCATCCATGACCCGATGAAGCAGTGGAAGCTCTCTCCCATGGATCTGCAATCGCGGGTGCGTTGGGAGGACTACACCAAGGCCAAGGAGGAGATGTTCGCGCGCACCAACATCCCCGAGGCGCCGTGGTACATCGTCGAGGGCAATGACAAGAAGCGGGCCCGCCTCAACTGCATCGATCACCTTCTGCAACAGGTCCCTTATGAGCCTGTGCCGCACGAGGAGATCGAGCTGCCCGACCGCGTGTTCAATCCGGAATATGAACGCGCCGTCCTGCCGCGAGAGCTCTACGTGCCGCAAAAATACTGACTGGCCGTTAGGGTGGATCGCGGAACATCGCGATCGCATCCGACAACAACTCGGGGTTCGTCCTGTTTGCGGTGCCGGAATCCTAGCTTGAAGGCGGCCCGACTCTGGCGGCGAAGGGGAGCAGTGTGGCGTCCAGCGCGGTTCTCTTCGCCGTTACAGCCCGAGAGATTGCAGCACGATTTCTGTGCTGCGGAACAGCCTTGCGTCGGCGAGAGGCCGACACCCCGAACCACCGGCCTCGATGCCGATCCGGATAAGCTGCGAGGACTCCCGCCTTCTCAGATGCCCCTCCGCTGGTCGTGAGCAGAGCGCGGTCAGAATTTTCCGACGACGTTGAGGAAGACGCCCTGGTCGTCGAGGGTGAGGTCTCTGAGGTCGTCGGAGAAGCGTCCGAAGTTGTAGCCGACGCCGACCTTGAAGTTGTTGCCGACATGGCGGTAGAGGGCGGCGAGGGCGCCATACTCGGTGTCGACGTCGGGGATGTGCATGAGGCGGCCCTCGACGAGCAGGTCCCATTTCTTGATGAGATGCAGGTCGGCGCGCAGGATGCCGAGATGGGCGGAGGATTTCTGCCATTCCTCCTCGAAGGCGGTGTGCGAACCGTGCCCGGTGCGGTATTTGACCTCGCTGATGCGGAAGCCGTATTTGCCGCCGATGGTGAGCCAGGGCACGAGGTCGTAGCTGACGTCGGCCGACAGGATGTGGCTGCGCTGGGCCGGCGCATGGGAATCGCCGGTCGCACCGCTGATCACTTGCCTGTTGCCCGGCAGGTCGTAGAGCCAGGTGTATTTGAACAGCGCGTTCAAGCGGTCGTTGTCGACCGGCCGGTAGGCGTAGCCGAGCGAGGCCTCGACATAGTCGGTGTCGGCGAAGAAGACCTCGCTGGACTTGGTGTCGGAGACCACCGCGTCGACATGGGCGAGCAGCCGCCAGTCGGGGCTGGTCTTCCAGCCGAGGCCGGCGGCGAACAGATAGGAGTTCTGGTCGCGCGTGCCGTCGTCGGAGCGCTCGATCCTGACCTCGCCGCGCACCCGCGCATTGATGCCCGCCTCCTCGTCCTTGTAGGCGAGGCTGAGCGAGGGCGCGTAGCGGTCGAAGTCCTCGCGCGCTTTGCCCTCATAGACCGTGTCGTCGCGCACCCGGCCGATCTCCAGCCCGGCGTCGACGGTCCACTGGGCGTCGGGCGTATAGACGACGCCATAGGTCTGGGTGAGCGACTTGCGGTTGCCGTAGAGGTCGTAATTGCTTTCCGAATAGGCCGACACCGCCTCGCCCATGCGCCGGCGCATGCCGGCGACGATGGTGCCCTTGTCGGTGCCGTAGAGGTCGCGGCTGTTGTCGAGCTGGAAGGCGCGGTCGGGGTCGAGCCGGTAGCCGACATAGTAGTGGTCGTCGGCGGTCGGGTCATAGGTGATGCCGGCCAGCCCGCCGATGCCGTGCGTGCCGTAGGAGACCTCGCCGGTCACCCCCACCTTCTCCGTCAGCCGCCATTCCGCGCCGACGCCCACCCGGTCGTTGCGGTCGATGTCGCGCGAGCGGTGAACCGTGCCCTGCGCGAAGCCGTAGACCAGCCGGTCGTCGTCGAAGCGGTAGTCGATGCGCACACCGGCATCGACGCGGCTGCCGTCATAGCCCGACTTGCCGGCCCGCCTCGCCCAGGGCGACATGATCTCCGTATAGGTGACGCCGAAGGAGGCCTTCCAGTGCCGGTCGAACTGCCAGCTGACGCTGCCGGTGCCGTCGCGCCGCACCCGCCCGTCACCGTCCTTCAGGTCGTCATAGGCGAGCTTCAAACCGAGATCCTCGGTCAGCTCCAGGTCGGCGTGGGCGCCCCAGATGCGCCGGTCGACGCCGGCATGGTCGAAGAGGCTGGCGTAGCCCGCCTCCTTCTCCTCGTAATAGCCACCCACCGTGCCCTTGATGCCGGCGCCGGCCTCCTCGAGGTCGACCTGCCCGCGCACGCGCCAGGCCGTGCCCTCGTCGTCCGCGCCGGCCGGCGCGCCGGGCCGGTTGTCGCCCCAGGTCAGCCCGCCATCCACCGATTGCGACAGGTTGAAGCCGCGCCCCTTGGAATGGGCGATCTCGGCCTCCAGGAAGGTGCGCTCGGAATGGCGGATCTGGATATCGGCGCCATAGGCCTTCTGGTCGGCAAGCTCGGTCGAATCGTCCATGCCGGTCACGCCGAGGCGGACGTGATCGTTCAGCCAGTGCTGGGCGCGCCCGCCATAGACATAGCCGTCGACATCGCTCGCCAAAGGCTCGTACTCGTAGTCCACCGTCAGATAGAGCCGCTCGCCGCCGAGCGCGCCGTTACGCACGGGGCCGCGCGCCCCGGTCATGGAATTGAGCGGCCGGCGCAGGATGATCACGCCCTGCATGTAGTCGAAGTGATAGTCCTCGCCATAGGCCAGCGTGCGCCGTTCGACGACGCGGTCGGTCACCGGATCGCGCACCTCCACGCGCACCGTCTCCGAGCCCTCGACGATGTCCTGGCGCTTCAGGAAGTAGGCCGAGCCGCCGGTGCCCCGGAACACCTCGCGTGAGGGGAGCGTGTCGGGCTGGGCGGCGTAGAGGGTGACCTCGGTGCGCCGTTCGCCGAAGGGCGTCGCCGCTTCGGAGCGGTAGACGGCGTTGGCCCCGTAGAGCGCCCGGTCGGAACGCAGGAACTCGGTGCCGGTGATCGCCGTCTTGTAGTTGCCCCACATCACGTGGCTGTCGCCGCGCTCCAGCCGCACATAGAACTTGCCCTTGGTCGGCGCGTCCTCGACCATGGTCGAATCGTCGCCATAGACCGGGTAGTAGTCGTCCGGATCGAGCCGGCGCAGGATGCGCCGCGGGTCCTCCTTGTCGAGGTTGCGCCAGAGCGCGTCGAGATCGTCCTCGCCGGTGTCGGCGGCCGCCGTCAGCAGATACTTCCCCTTGATCTTGCCCTTCAGATAGAAGGCCAGCCTTCCCTTCGAATAGACCTCGTCATATTCGCCCGGCCGCACCTCCTCGATCCGGTCGTCGCCCATCCGCTTGCCGATGGTGAGATCGGCCAGCGCGACGTAGAACCAGTCATTGTCGGGAATGTTGATGTCGCGGGTAAAGGTGAGCCCGCCGGTCTTCGACGCGCCCTTCACCGCGACCGCCACGGCATGGTCGCCCGGCGGCAGGATGCGCTGCACCACGAAGGACTGCTCGCGATCGAGCGGAATCGTCTCGCCCAGCACCTCCACCCGGTAGCCAGGCGGAACGTTGCGGCCATAGACCGTCACCGCCCCGCCATTGACGGGAATGTTGTGGAAGGCGGTGCGGTCCTCGCCCCAGCCGGGCGCAACCGCGTCCTCGCGCCTGTGGTCGGCCAGATCCGCACGGTCGGTGCGCGCAATCGTCAGCGGCACCGTCTCGTCATAGCGGCCCCTCTTGTCATGGACGCGCAGCACATAGGCGAACGCGCTCTCTTCCGCCGCCGGCATGGTCCAAGAGGCCGTGCCGTTGATCGCGACGGGAATGATGGCCAGCGGCCGGCCCTCGTGCACCGCATCGGCTTCGAAGATGCGGATCTCCGCCTTGTCGATAAAGGCCGGATAGTTGCTGGTCGCCAGGAACGTCACCGCCTCGCCGGCCGAATAGGTGCGCTCCACCGGCATGGTCGACACGTTGAGAAGCCGCCCCGCCTCGAGCCCGTCGAACTTCACCTGGATGTCGACCGCCGACAGCCCGACATCGGCCTGCCGCTGCCGGTCCACCGGACGGACAGCCCCTTCGACAGGCTCAGGACGGGC